>CAMLPA010000187.1 GCA_946481605.1 uncultured Flavihumibacter sp.
GAACCGCGCTTCAGTAGTGATATGGTCCGTAGGAAACGAAACACCGGTCAGCGAAAAGAGAACTGAATTCATGAAAACGCTGGTACTGGAAGCGAAAAAGCTGGATGATACACGACTGGTATCCGCAGCCCTTGAAGTGCGGTACAATGCCGGCTTGAATTTCGTGGACGACCCGCTGGGGGAATACACCGATATCGTATCGCTGAACGAATACCTGGGCTGGTACGCGTACACACCCGACGCGTGCAGAACAGCCAAATGGGATACCAAATATAAGAATAAACCTTTCTTCATCAGTGAAACCGGTGCCGAAGCGAAGTTTGGTTTCCGCGACGTGAAAGAAGCCCGCTTCAGCGAAGATTATCAGAAGTGGTTCTATGAAGAACAAATCAATATGTTTAAAAACAGTTTCCCTTCTAACTACAGCGGCGTTTGTCCATGGCTGTTGGTTGATTTCAAATCACCCAAAAGGAACAATCCTGTTTATCAGAACGGTTTCAACAGGAAAGGACTGATTGATGAATACGGAAATAAGAAACTTGCATTTTTTGTACTCCGCGATTACTACAATGAGTTGGAAAAGAAAGAGCTGGATTTGAATAAACGCCCATGATGATGGCTCATGGTTAATTGCCAATTTATTTCAACACTTCAAATTTATAATGCCCGGGCTGCAAACTGAAACTACACTTGCCCTGCGCTTCTCCGGTAAAAACAACGTACTTACTATTACGGAATGGTTTTCCATACAAACGAATTTTATCAACTGAAGCAGCATTAATACAAAGTTTTGCCGTAGTGTTAGGCGGAACGGTTACAGTGTAAGTGCAACCATTTTCTTTCACCGCCCAGGCACTTTCAATCCTGCCATAATAACTATCGTAATGCCCTTTCGCATAAGTAAGTTTCCCGGTGGGATCCGGTTCAGGCGCCAGCACAAACTGTTTAAACCCGGGAACAGTTTCATCCCTTTGAATGCCAAGTGCGTACTCGCAAAGCCAGGCCCCGACCGCCCCGAATGAATAGTGATTGAAAGAATTCATGGTATTGTTTCCGCCAAATCCTTTGGTATGTGTGTACGCATTGAGTCTTTCCCAGATGGTGGTGGCGCCCTGCGAAACCGGATACAACCACGACGGATACTGATCCTGAAGGAGTAACCGGTAAGCAAGATCGTTTTTATTGCTACCCGAAAGCGCATGGTTCAGCCAGGCGGTACCAATAAAGCCCGTCATCAGCGAATAGGGTGGACATATTGTTCCGTCACCCGCCTTGTTTTCCCGGGCAACTGATTGGGCAAAACGGCTGATGGCCATGGCCCTGTTTTCCTCATTGAAGATATTGAAAGACAATGGCAGCGCATAAGAGGCCTGCGTATCCACAACTTTACCACGAAATTGCGTAATACCTGAAGTAGAATCTATGTAGGTTTTGTTGAAAAAATCTTTTCGTTCCGAATGCAGTTTGCTGAAAAACAGCGCATCATCTTTCTTTCCTAAGATAGCCGCGATCTTTTCCATTATTTGCAGATCATAAATAAAATAGGCTTCCCAGAGCAACGATTTTTCCGTGCGGTCGTATTCGGGACTGAGCCAGTCGCCAAGACTGCCCCAGTTCTTTCTTTCCTTTTCACACAACACCTTTGTAACGGGATCGATCTGTGTTTCCAGGTAAAGCAGGTATGCTTTCATGGCGGCATAATGATCGCGCAGCAAATCCATATCCCCATATTGCCGGTAGCTTTCCCAGGCCACGGTTATGCCCGCACTGCCCCAGAGCACACCGCCAAAACCGCCGCCGAGTGGCGCCACGTCCGGGAACCTTCCCTCCTCGTTTTGCACTGCACGCATGGCCTGCATGTGGTTCCGTAAGAATGCGGGGATATCCGCCAGGTAAGTAGCGGTGCGCGAGAACACCGAGATGTCGCCGCTCCACCCCAGCCTTTCGTTCCGCTGCGGGCAATCGGTGGGAATGGAAACAAAATTGCCCAGCGCCGACCATTCAATATTCTTCCATAACCTGTTCACCAACGTATCTGAAGTTTCAAAGCCGGAAGTGATTGTATGGATAGAACTTAATACATCGCCCTGCACCGCGTTTAACGGTAAAGCCCTGGGGATACCGGTAATCTCTATGTACCGGAAACCATGGTAAGTGAACCGTGGATTGATCAATTCTGTTCCACCTTTTGTAATGTAAATATCCTGGGCCATCGCTGCGCGGATGTTCTCGAGCATGATCATACCCGCATTCTCCCTGTATTCCGGGAGCGAAGGGTATTTCACTTCCGCGAAGCGGAGGCTCACTTTTGTGCCGGGCGGCATACCGTTCAGGGTTATGCGCGGAACACCAGCTATATTCTGTCCGAGGTCGTAAACATATACGCCGGGCCGCACTTCTTCTACAGCTACGGCATTCAGGGTACGCACTTTTTTCACCGCTAGGCCTGGCGCCGATTCCAGCCGGAAAGCACTGTAATCGCTGACCATTGGCATGTTGTGCGCAAGGTTAATAGAATCGTTGCTGGTGTTGCCTTCAAGCGGCACTTCCACAGCTTTTTTCCAGCGGGCAGCATTGTAGGTCGCCTTTGACCAATCTTGTGTAAGCGCTTCTTTCCGCGCATCGTAAACTTCCCCCTGGAACAGGCTGCCGTACACCGTGGGGCCGTTGCTGAAACTGGTCCAGCTTTCCGGATTTGTTTTCACCACTTCTTCTGTACCATCTTCATAAGTGATGATCAGTTGGGCGAGTAAGGATTGCCTGTCGCCGAAAAAGTTCCAGAAATCGCCCATATAAGTGGTGGCGCCACTCCACCAGCCTTCACTCAATACAGTGCCTAATGCGTTTTTTCCCGCTTGAAGGTTTCCCGTAACATCAAACACCTGATAGTGCTGAATTTTATTGTACTGTGTTAATCCGGGGTTCAGGTATTCTTCGCCCACGCACTTCCCATTCAGGTGCACATCGTAGACACCACGCGCGCTTACATAAAGCCTGGCCTTCTTTACCGGAGCTGATTTTACACCGAATGTGGTGCGCAACATGGGCGCTGAATAACGGCTGGGGTCAGCAGTGCGCAGGAAGTCGGTTGTGCCTGCCTGCACTTTATACGCATTGTCCGTTATCGTTAAGGCTTTCTCCTTCATCTGAAAAAGCCGTTCATCTTCCTTCGAAAGATCATCAGAGAACAACTTGTTGGAAGGTCTGCGGTAGTGCCTTACCGTAATGTTTGAAAAAAAGGCAGTTTGCCCTGCGGGCACCCACAGTCCAAGATCTCCTAAAACAGGATAGGCGATAAAATCGCCGCCGCCGCCGAGCGGGTTAAGGTTGATGGTGCCAATGCGGTGGACGGGATCAATTCCATCCAGGAACAATGTTGTAGAACCCAGCACCGAAGACAAATGAAAATGATGCAAACGGTACTTATTCGTGATGTTCAATAGCTGTGTTGGTACCTGAAAAGTAGCCAGGGCCTGGTTGCGTTGATCCTTCTTACTATAACCGGCCCTGTAAACCTTTACCTGTGCAGGCGCGTCATTTAGCAAGGGAGAGATATCCAACTCTACCAATATATAAGAACTGTCTTTACTGTTGCGAACCCCGAAATGATTTTTATTTTGATCCACGAGCCGGGCATCGTTGGCGCCGTAAACAAATCCGGCTTTGGTGCTTTTTGTATTTTCATCCAGTTGAATGGAAAACTCCAGCCTGAATACGGGAAGGTATTGTGCGTACAGCACCTGTTGCGCATCACTTACGCCAATCCATTTTGCATTGTTCCAGGCCCGCTCCTGTTCCATCAGCCCGGTTTCGAACCAGGATTCCGCGTTGTGCAGGCGCTGCTTGTGGTCCCATACTGTTAACTTCCAGCGGTAACGGGTGCGGGGGTTTAATTCTATTCCATTGTATCGGATGCCAAGGGAAAGATCACTTTTCGTTTTTCCCGTGTTCCAGACTTCCTGACCCAGTTCATCCAGCACTATAATTTTATAGGCCGTTTGCCGGCATCCCCTTTCGGCAGCAGCCATCCGCCAACTGAAGCGGGGTGCAGCAACATCCAAACCCAACGGTGTTGTAATGTATTCCGTACGCAGATCAGTGATGGTAACCTTATCCGGCATGGCAACCACCTCGTTCACCACCAGTAGAATACTTAGCTGAAGCAGCAATGCCCTTAATATTTTTTTCATGCCTTTTATTTGATCTTATACTGTTGCCCGGAAATACTATTTTTTCTGCATGGTGATTTTTATCGAAGCAGGCGCCAACCCTTCCGAACGAACGGTAAGGGTACCCTCTCCTGCTTCCTTCCCACTTTTGATCACCACCATCGCTCTACCCTTCCACGACATCCTTTGCAGCGCTGTATATGAAATGGAGTCCTGAAGATTGGCGCTACCGGTCGCGATTATTGTTCCGGCACCCGTTAAGTCGAAATTGAGTTGCCTGGAAGCATTGGGATCGATATTACCTTCTTTATCCGTTATTTCAACGGCAACAAAAGAAAGGTCCTGGCCATCAGCATGGATCATTTTTCTATCGGCGATGAGTTTAACCGAAGCCGGAGTACCTGCGGTAATTAAACGGGTTTCTTCCACTTCTTTTCCATTCACCACGCCCGCCAGTCTTAATTTCCCATTCGCATAAGGAAGTGCGATGGTTGTTCTGTAACCATCCTTTTCTGTAATCGTTCTTTCTGCAATTAGACTATCGTTCAGGTATAAACGCACCATCGGATACCTCGAATAAATATCCACTTCAATATTTTTCCCTTCATAGCCGGGCCAGGTCCAGCTTTCCCAGGTGGGCCATACAGACCACATCGTTTCTTTAATTTCACCCAGGTAATGGTTGGGTTCTTTCACCGCCATGTACAGCTTCTTCTGCTTATTGTACAACAGATCGCGGTAATGCGAAATGGGTTTTCTCCAGCCGAGCAAATCTATGTCGCCGCAATAAGCGCCATGCCAGGGATAGATATCACGTTCATAATGTTCGCCGGGTGTTTCCCCCTTGTAAAAATACCTTCCGATTCCAGATTCGCCGAGGTAATCCATGGCAGTCCAGACAAAATCCCCAATGATATAAGGGTTTTGCTGCACGAGTTGCCAGTTGGCGAAAGCATCGCGCGGATAAGATTCCGTTTGAACGATGATGCGCGACGGTACTCTTTTGTGGTCAGCGGGCGCGCGGTGCAACTGGTAATTGTACCCTGCCACATCGTGCGCGGCCATGAGGGGATCGAACAATTCCCAATCGCTGTCCCAGGTGGTCATGGCAGAAGTTACAGGGCGCGTGGGATCCAGTTTCCTTACAGCTTCTGCGAGCATTTTTGCGGTTTCCACAGCGCTGGGTTCTTTTCTTTCTATGATTTCATTGCCGATGCTCCACAAAATAATGGAGGGGTGATTGATATCGCGTTTCACCATGGCTTCTATATCCCTTTCCCACCATGCATCGAAGATGGACGCGTAATCATATTTTGTTTTGGCCGTTCTCCACCCATCGAAAGACTCATCTATCACGAGCAGACCAAGTTGATCGCAGGCATCCAGGAAAGCTTCGGATGGCGGGTTATGTGCCGTACGGACTGCATTAAACCCGGCGGCTTTCAGCAATTCCGCCTTGCGCTTCTCAGCACGATCAAAAGCTGCTGCGCCAAGTAGTCCGTTATCGTGGTGCACACAGCCGCCATTCAGTTTAATCGTTTTCCCATTGAGTTGAAATCCTTTATCTGCGGAGAATGCGATGGTTCTTATTCCGAAATCGTGTTGCGACTGGTCCACCACTTTATTGCCCTGCTTTACCTGAACAGAAGCGGTGTACAGGTGCGGTTTTTCAACCTCCCACAACAGCGGACGCTGCACAAGAATGCGCTGCGTGACTGTTCGCTTTTCGCCGGGCGCGAGTGTCAGTTCAATGGATGCATTCCCCGCCTTTTTACCGGAAACTTTTGCGGTGAGCTGTGTTATCAGGGTAGCTTTACGTGAGGCGGTTGATGTATTATTTAATACCGTTTTCACTTCTATTACTGCCTTTTCTCCGGTTATTTCCGGGGTTGAGATGCTTACACCCCATTGCGGTATATGCAGTTCATCGGATACACTAAGCCAAACATGCCGGTAAATACCTGATCCGCTGTACCATCGGCAATTCTTCTGCATCGAATTGTCTACGCGGATGGAAAGTTGATTTTTTGCACCCGGTATGAGGTACGGGGTCAGCTCGTAGCTGAAGGAAGTGTACCCATAAGGATGCATTCCCAAAGACTTCCCATTGAGGAATACTTCTGCATTCATGTAAACGCCTTCAAAATAAATGGAAACCCGTTTTCCTTTGAATGTTGCGGGCACATCAAATGTTTTCCGGTACCAGCCGATACCGGCGGGGTAATAACCACCATCGTTTCCCATGAGATGGAGGCGGTTTGTATTGCCTTCTATGCTCCAGTCGTGGGGAAGATCGAGCTGGCGCCAGTTTTCATCGTTATATGTCGCTGAACTGAATTGAGAATGATCTCCTGCCTGGAATTTCCAGTTGTAATCGAAAAGTTGTTTTCCGGAAGATATGGTTTTCTGACTGAAAGCGGC
>CAMLPA010000188.1 GCA_946481605.1 uncultured Flavihumibacter sp.
CCAATGGCCTCGATAAGAACAACCCGGCAGATGCAGTCGCGTTCAATACAGCAGCACCGCAGTACCTCAATATAGAAGTGTACATCAATGGTATTGTAAAAACCGAACCCCCAGCTTTTGTAAAGCCGCCATCAGCGCTTACACTTTCTGCCACTTCCAATGAATTGCCCACGCCTTCCAGCGCGGTTACACTTTCATGGACGGACAACTCGGACAACGAAACCAGCTTCTCTATAGAACGCAGCACCGACGGCATCAATTTTACGGCGGTAACGCAAACTGCAGCCAACGCTACAAGTTATACCGACGAAAACGCGTTAATACCCAACGTGGTGTATTACTACAGGGTGAAAGCGCTTTCCGGCACGGAATCATCGGCATTCAGCAATACCGCTTCCGTTCAAACCCCACCCGTTCCCACTGCACCACAACTGGCTTCAATACCATCGCCAGCCCATCAATACCAGTTCGCGGGCATCGTGAATGGCAATATCACCTTAAAATGGTCTGGCAGCAGCAATACCACGAAATATGTGGTGTTCTTCGGAACCTCGCCGACCGGTCTTCAGCAAAAAGCAGAAATCAGCTATTCCGCAACGCCTTCCTGGGAAGCTACCGGGTTGGCCGACAACACAACGTATTACTGGAGAGTGGATGCCTTAAACGATAAAGGTATTGCGGTAGGTAACGTGTGGTCGTTTCGAACAGCGAAACAAATACCAAAAGGACTCGTGGGCTACTGGAGCTTTGACGAAACTGGTGAAGGCAACGAAGTGATCGACTCTACCACATATCAAAACCACGGCATCCTCGGGTTGGATGATGATGACCAAAGCATCCGTATTCCCGGTAAAAAGAAAAACGCACTCGATTTCGCTTCCGCCGATATGAACAGGTACGTGGTGAGTATTCCCAACCAGGACCAGCTTTTCCTGGACAAAAGCTCTTTCTCCCTCTCTTTCTGGATGAAAGCGGATGCTTCACTGCTGCCGCCAGATAACAACTCCAGCGCCTACCTGCTGTGTAAAGGCTCGATCTCTAAAAACGATGTTACCGGCGCAACCGGTAAAAGATTCAATATAGAATTCAAAAACAAACAATTCCGCTTCGCCCTCGATGATGACAACGACAGGAACAGCGGCCCCGGCGGAAAGGACGAACTGCAGATCAGCGGTACACCTTTCTTCGTGAACGATTGGGTACACGTGGTGGCCATCTACGACAGTGCGGCCCGTAAACTCCGTGTGTATAACAACGGAACGCTGAGTGGGGAAGGCAATGTAACAAAAGCGCTGTATGGTTTCGGCGAGCCCTCGGCGCTTATTCTCGGCAATATCGGTGAACGCGAATTCCTGGCTTCCACCAATACGCCTTCTCCTTACAAGGGTATGCTGGACGAACTACGGATATACAATTATGCCCTCAGCTTTGAAGAGATTGTAACCTTGTATTATGGAAGCCCGCTGCCGCAGAAACCGGCCAGTCCTTCTTACCACAATACCAAAGTAGATGGTTACAGCGATACATTAAAACTCACCTGGCAAGGCGGGGTCAACACCAGGAAGTACCAGTTGTTCATGGGCAATTCAGCAGATGATCTTCAACTGGTGGTTGACAGTATTCCGGTGAGTGACGCAATGTTCCCCATCGTCGATCCGGTTGCGGGAACGAGTGTGTTCTGGCGGGTGGATGCCATAGGCGTACTGGGTACAACACAGGGAGATGTATGGAATTTTTCAATAGGATATCCCCGGGGATTGGTGGCGCATTATGCGCTTGATGAGAATACAGGCACTGTTGTTACCGATAGTTCTGTGTATGCCAACCATGGCGCCATCCGGAATTTACAATCGATGCAATGGATTGAAGGAAAGTTCCGAAATGCCCTTGGTTTCGGCACGAATCCTGGTATTTCCGGCAACCTCAATACAGATGGGGCTATTGTGGTACCCCATGCCGACCAGATACAATTTGATGACGGGTCTTTCACCATCTCCATGTGGGTGAGCCTGCCGGCTTATGAAGGATACAACCGGTACCTGTTTCATAAAGGCTCTTTTGAAGCCAATACCGGGAAATGGTATGGCCTGCAATTGAATAACCGGGACCTTACATTCGCTATTGATGATGGCACAACAAAAAGAGATGCCAAAGTAACGCTCAATGCAGCGTATGATATATTCGGAAAAGGTTGGACCCATATCCTTGCGGTAAGAAACAAGGATATCAGCAGGATAAGGCTTTACATCAACGGTGTAATGGCGGTATCAACCGATGAATCCACCGTAAGAAATTCCATAGGCCAGGCCAAGGACCTGTTGATAGGAAATTCCCTGGAGAACAGGGCCTTCCGCGATACGCTCGATGATGTACGCATCTACAATTATGCACTTTCAGAAGCGGCTATACAGAAACTGGCAAACGCTGTTCCGCTGCTGGAAAAAGTGTCAGGCCCCACACCGGGTAACGGTTCCGCTGATGCGCAGCCGGAAGCTGTAGACCTTTCCTGGTCCGATAAAACCGGCACCGCCGTTTCTTACAACGTATTCTTCGGTTCTGCCCCGGGCAACATGACCATGGTCGCGAAAGAAATTGCCGATCCACATTTCACAGTAGATACCCTGCAACAGGAAACAACGTACTACTGGCGCGTGCAGGCTAATTCTGATATCGAAAAGGTGATGGGCGATGTATGGACATTCACCACAGGAAAAGATGTTACATCCCCCGAGGCGCGTACCAAAAATATTTCCGTTACACTCAATGCTTCAGGATCCGCCACCATTACCCCTGATAGTGTGAACGACGGAAGCAACGACGTATACGGTATTCTGGAAATGACCCTGGATAAAACAGTTTTCTCTTGCGAAGACATCGGTGAAAATGAAGTAACCCTTACCGTAACCGATAACAACGGCAACCAACAAACACAAACCGCTATTGTTACCGTGGAAGGAACAAAACCCGCCGCTCCGGTGGTGTCCACCGCTGCCAACATAGTATGTGCCGGCGACCGCTTTGAACTGACCACCACCCTGGGAGCAGACGCCGCAAGTTTAAGGTGGCTGCGCAATGGACAGGTAATAACTGGCGCTACCTCCAGTTCAGTGCTTTCTTACCAGCCCGGAGACTTCAGGGCCGTAGCAGTATCTGCACAGTCCTGCCCCTCCGACACCTCCAATACCGTAACAGTATCTTTCAGCACGGATACAACGCTGAACGTTTCGCCAAACGTAAACATCAGCAAAGGAGCATCGGTGGAATTAACCGCCACAGGTTCAGCCGGCAATGTGACCTGGTCGCCCGGTATTGCCATCAGCGCCGTGTCGGGAAGAAACGTTGTGGTTAACCCCGGCATTTCCACAAGGTATGTGGCCAAACTGGAAACAACACTGGGTTGCATTGTGGAGCGAAGTGTATGGGTGAATGTGGATGAATCTTTCGCCGCCCAATACAACAAACTGCTTACACCCGATGGAGATGGCATCAACGACAGGCTCGTGATCAAAAACATCAACGGATATCCGAACAACAGGTTACAGGTATTTGATGCTGCGGGAAAACTCATCTACCAGAAAAACGGGTACAGCAACGAATGGGATGGTCGCGTGAATGGAAGAATCGTGTCTAAAGGAACATATTACATTGTGCTGTCCATCAACAATGAAGTGAAAATAAAAGGATCTGTAACCGTAATACATTAATTCATCCGCGTCTGTAGGGCGTGTAAAATATTGCTTTATGAAAAGACATCACCGATTGCTTATGGCTGGAATCCTGCTGTTCACAGCATGTACAACAGGGAATAAAGTATTTGCGCAGCGTTTTTTCAACAACCCTGTATCTCAGTATTACAGAAACGGATTTCTTTGGAACCCCGCATTCGCGGGAAAGGAGGGGACCCGCTTTTACGGGTTGCTCAACAAGTCCTGGAATGGCTTTGAAGGCGCACCGGAGCAGATCAGTCTTTCAGCCGATATGCGCTTCGCTGAAAAAATGGGCGCGGGGCTGCAGGTCACTTCCGACAAAAGCGGCATCTTCCAAAGGTATTCCGGCACCCTCAGCTATGCTTATGCGCTGGAGTTCAGTGAAACCAGCAGCCTGCGGCTTGGAGGCAGCCTGAACTTCTACAACGAGCGGCTGGATGGCGAAGCGCTGATTTATGAAGGACAACTGGATCCTACCGGCAAAGCGCTGAACGAATCAGCCATCAATTTCGATGGCGACTTCGGCGCTGTGTTTGAAAGCAAGGGGTTCAGTTTTGGAGGAACGGCTTATAACCTTGGCGCATGGTCGCAATCCCAAAATGAACGTTCAGCCGATCTCGCGATCGCACAACTGATGGGCTCTTACCGGTTCGACCTGGAAAACGAACGCGTGCACATCAAACCCCTGCTCGCTTATAAAATGTTCTACGACCACACCAATATCTTCACCGCCGCGACCCAGGTGGAATACGATGGCGCTTTCCATGCCGGTATTTACTGGCAAAGTACCGGGAACATTATGGGAGGCGTGGGCCTTATGCTGAAAGAAGCCGCAGAAGTGAACTTTTTCTACAGCGGCAGGAACAAATACCAGGTAAACCAGCAGTACGAAGTGGGACTTAAATATACGATCCGTTAATATGTCCGTTATGCGATCACGAATGATAACTTTTTTAATCCTGTGCCTGATTTCCGGAAACCTGGCAGCGCAACAGGAGGAGCTTGCCTTTAAAGGGGCACAGGGCTTCGGCCGCTTTGCCAAAGGGGGTAAAGGTGGTGCGGTGTACCATGTGACCCATCTCGCCGACAGCGGAAAGGGCAGTTTCCGCGATGCGGTAAGCGCGCCGCACAGGATCGTGGTATTCGATGTATCCGGAACGATCCATGTGGGCAAAAGAATACTTGTGGCGCCATACATTACCATCGACGGCACCTCGGCGCCGGGAGAAGGCATCACCCTGTATGGTAACGGTATTTCCTTCTCAGGGGCAGACCATGCTATTGTACGGTACCTCAGAATCCGCATGGGTATCAATGGCGATAAGGGCGCAGATGCCGTGACCATCTCGCAAGGTTCAAACATGATCTTCGACCATTTGTCAGTTTCCTGGGGAAGAGATGAAACTTTCTCCGTGAGTGGCGATGTAAAAAATGTGACCATCCAGGACTGTATTATCTCGGAAGGACTTTTCTCTCATTCTGCAGGCGGACTTATTCAAACGACCGGCGGCATCAGTTTGATCCGTAACCTCTACACCAGCAATCATACCCGTAATCCCAAGGTGAAGGGTGTAAACCAGTATATCAACAACGTGGTGTACAACTGGCGTGTGGCAGCGTATATTCTTGGTGGAGGGTCGGAAGGAAAATCTTACGCCAATGTGGAGGGGAATTATTTCATCGCTGGCCCGGATACCAACTCAGACCCCTTCAGCCGTGGCAATGAGAATTTCAGCATCTACGCCAGCCAAAACTATTTTGACGACAACAAAAACGGCAAGCTGGATGGTGCGCCGGTTCCAAAAGAGAAATATACCGTGGTTACCTGGAAGGAAAAGCCATTCGGTTACCCCGAGGTGCCCGTTTTAAAACCCGATGAGGCTTACCAATATATATTGAAAAACGCGGGCGCTTCGCTGAAACGCGATGCAACAGACCTTCGTTTGGTGGAGGAACTTCGTTCTTTAGGTAAAAAGGGTGCCATCACCAGTGTGGAGAAAGAGACGCCAGGGAAATGAACAACAGCTTTTTTTAATAAGCAATACAATCGAAAGCCCCCGCCATTCCTGGCGAGGGCTTATGCTTTTCAAATACTTCCACGCTTCTTCTATCTGAGAAAAGAACTATCCTCAATCCACCAACTGCAATGCACTATCGTTGATCTCAAACCGATGTGTCTTTAGCAATTCAAGTACTTCCGCGCCCGCCAACAACACCGGTCCATACCCATGCGCGGCGAACACATTCACGGGACGGTAATAATAAAATGCGGCATCGAATGCCATGCCGGTGCCCACACAGGTGCCTTCCACCTGACCCGCCTTGTTCACCTTGGTGGAAACAGCGTTCCAGGCCAATAGTGTTGCCGGGGCGAAAGCTTTTTTATCGAGCCATCCTTTGTTGATGCCGCGGGCGAAGCAGTACGCGTAGATGGCGGTGGCAGAAGTTTCAAGGTAAGAATCGTTGCGGTCCAGCAACTGGTGCCAGAAGCCGGTTCCATCCTGCATGGCAAGAATGCCTTCCGCATGGATGCGGAACAACTGCAATACTTTGTTTCTTCCAGGATGACTTGTGGGCAAAACTTCCAGCAGTTCCGCCATGGCCATGATGGCCCAGCCGTTGGCGCGTGCCCAATGGAAACTGGGGTGTACCTGCATTTCCTCTACCCAGCCGTGCATGAAAAGTTTTTTCTCCGCAACAAACATCCGTTTCCCGAACAGCTCAATCTGGGCTACCGCATCATTAAAATAGTTGTTGTTACCGGTAAGTTTACCCATCTGCGCGAGCGCCGGAATGCTCATATAGAGATCGTCGAGCCATAGCGTGTTGGGCTGCGGACGATTTCTTGCGAGGGTGCCATCGGGCAAACGGAACTCTTTGG
>CAMLPA010000189.1 GCA_946481605.1 uncultured Flavihumibacter sp.
GCGGCGGGATCCTGCACATAATCCTGGTACAAACCTTCTATGTAAGACGGGTGCGAATGCGTGATATAAGAAAAATCCTTCATTGAATCATTATTTGGCCGATAGTTATTGAATGATGTCTATAGAGCAATTTGGCAAATATCGTTGAAAATATGGTACGGTTAACAGGAGAATTCAATGGTTTTAAGGGAAATTTGTATTCTCGGAAGATTCTGAAAAAAGTCTGACAAAATTTGTTTGTTCTTATAAAAAGCCTACCTTTGCCGTCCGAAATCGAAAAAATTATGGCAAATCATAAGGCAACCAAGAAAGATGTGCGTCAGGCCGAAAAACGCAGAGATAGAAACCGTTACTACGGAAAAACAACCCGTAACGCTATCCGTGACCTGAAAGCGCTGGAAGATAAAGCTGCCGCAGGTGAGAAACTGCCCTCTGTGATCTCTATGATCGACAAGCTGGCAAAACGTGGCGTTATTCACAAGAATAAAGCTTCCAACCTGAAGAGCAAGCTGGTGAAAAGAACCACTGCCCTGGCATAAGGTAAACAGCAAAACAAACTTTCTATATAGAAGGCGTCCTTTGGGCGCCTTTTTTTATTTTAGTGCATCAAACCGTTTTTATGCGCCCCTTTTCCCTGCTCGCTCTGTGTTTCCTGCTTTTATTGAATGCCTTAAACGCCCAGGTGCCCCCAACAAGGTTCCAACTGAGCAACGGGAAAGAAACGGGGACTTATAAGGAAGTAATACAATGGTGGGAACGGGCCGCCAAAGCTTCTCCCAGGCTGCAATTGAAGAAAATGGGCATGACGGATGCGGGTGAACCCCTGCACCTCGCCATCTTTTCACCGGATAAGGACTTTGATTTCGCTTCCGCAGAAAAAAAGAACCGTGTAAAAATTCTAGTCAACAACGGTATTCATCCCGGCGAACCCGATGGGATTGACGCCAGTATGCTCCTGGCCCAGAAACTCATCTCCGGGAAAATTCAACTTCCTTCCAACGTGGTGATCGCTTTCATTCCCGTATACAATATCGGCGGATTGCTGAATCGCAGCCCCTGGTACCGCGTTGACCAGAATGGCCCCGACAGCTTCGGCTTCCGCGGCAACGCCCAGAACCTGGACCTGAACCGCGATTTCATTAAGTCCGATTCAAAAAATGCTACCGCCTTCGCCGAAATATTCCACCTCGTGGACCCGGATATCTTTATCGACAACCATGTGAGCAATGGCGCAGATTACCAGCATGTGATGACCCTGATCTCCACTCAGCACAACAAATTGGGCGGTGCCATGGGCGATTTTCTCCAGCAACAGATGGAACCCGGCATCTATGCGATGATGCGCGAAAAAGGTTTCGACCTCGTCCCCTACGTGAACTTTTTCGGTGAAACGCCCGAGAAAGGATGGGCGGAATTCCACGACGGACCGAGGTATTCCACCGGCTACGCGGCGCTGTTTCAGTGCTTCAGCTTTATGCCTGAAACGCACATGCTGAAACCATATCCGCAAAGAGTGGAGGCAACCGAGGCGTTGATGGACTGTTTTATAGCCTACGCTTCCGGCCATGCTTCCGCCATTAAAAGCCTGAAAAAGCAGGCAAGGGCGCAACTACTGGAAACCGCGCAACTCCCTGTTTCCTGGAAACTGAACCGAACCCAACAAGCGCAGATCACTTTTAAAGGGTATGGATCGGGCTATAAACCTAGTGGTATCTCAGGACTGCCAAGACTGTTCTACGACAGGGCCAGGCCCTTCACGCTCCAGGTGCCCTTCTATAATTATTATGAAACCGATAAGGCTGTAACTGTCCCAAACGCCTATATCCTTCCCCAGGGCTGGTGGGCCGTGGCTGAACTGCTTAAAAAGAACGGGGTTCCGATGCGCCCCATCCTCAATGATACCCTCGTTGAAGTGGAAATGTACAGGATCGCCGACTACCAATCGCCGAACCGCCCCTTCGAGAAGCATTATCTCCATTCAAAAGTTTCAGTGACCAAAACCGTTGTTACAAAGCGCTTCAGGAAAGGCGACTGGCTGATTCCCACACAAAATGCCAAACGGCGGTTTATCGTGGAAGTGCTGGAACCCGAAGCGCCGGATTCTTACTTCGCGTGGAATTTCTTTGATGCAATACTGGGACAGAAAGAAGGCTATTCCTCCTATGTTTTTGAAGATACGGCTGAAGAATGGCTGCGCAATAATCCTGCGGCCAAGGCACAACTGGACGAAAAGAGAAGGAGTGATACCGCTTTCGCGAAGAATGGCGCGGCACAACTGGAATTTGTATATAAATTGTCGCCCTATTATGAACCGGATCACCTTCAATACCCTGTGTACCGGGTGTTGAAATGATTTTCACAGTACGGTAACAATATTATTGTCCTGTTTTCCTCAAATTGCCGGAAACCTTTTCAGCCGATGAAAGCATTGTTACCCCTATTTTTGGTGCTCCTTCAATTCAATACTTACGCGCAAAAGAAAGATACGCTCAGGGTGTATTTTGATTCGTCTCTCCGACGTGTGCCGCAACACATGGCGCAGATCGCTGGACAGGCTTTCAAACATGGCGATGTATGGTTTGCGAATCTTTTCTATCCCAACGGGAAAATCCTTTGTGAGATGGGCTTCGGGGATAAAAAACTCACCATAAGGCAGGGGCCGTACACTTTATACGATACATCAGGCAAGCCTATTGAAAAAGGCAACTATTCCAATGGGATGCTGGATGGCGCTGTTTCTACCTGGTTCAGCTCCGCCAAACCTTCGACTTATGTGGAATACCAGATGGGGGTGAGAACCGGGGCCAGCAGAAAGTGGTATGAGAATGGTAATCCCGAACATACTGGGTCGTACATGATGAATCTTCCCGCAGGAGAATGGGTATGGTATTTTCCTAACGGCAAACCCAGTACGAAAGAAACTTATAACCGGGGTAAACTGGTGAACCTGGAATGTTTCGATTCTTCCGGAAAAGCGCTGGGAATGTTGTGTAGTGTTCGAAAGGAAGCTTTCCTGCTGGGAGATATTCCTGATTTCAGAAACTATGTAATTGAATACCTGCAGTGGCCGAAAGAGGCTTTCGATAAAGGGATAAATGGTCTCGTGAAAGTATCCTTTGAAGTAAGTGAACACGGCAAACTTCGGAAGTTCAGTATCACGGAGTCCACGCATGAAATGTTCTCTGTGGAAGTGCAGAAAGTTTTTGAGGGCATGCCGGATTGGTCACCAGCGATCTCGCATAACCGCGCCATTCCTTCCGTATGGGAGATGTCCATTCCTTTCTACCACCGCTAATTATCAGGCGGCTTCGGCAATCACTTTTTCCTGCGAACGGTACATGGCCCTTGCCACAAATATGCTGCAGCAAACCAGGATGATGCTGAGGTAGCCCACCCAGTTGTAATGCGCAATCTTACCCGAAGGTTCCTTGATCACGATAGCGCCTGCGATCAGCGAGGCCATTCCGGTGAACAATTGCTGGATAGAGGAATTAAAACTCATGAAACTTCCGCGTTGCGAAGGTTCCACCACATTGCTGATCATGGCCTGGGCAGGAATACTTCTTCCCGTAGACAGTACAAACCAGATGCCGGTAACGATGAGTACATAATAGAAAGGAATGGGGGGCATGTGGGTGATCAGGAAAACCGGCACCAATGAGAAAAGTACAAACATGACGAACACCCTTTGTTTGCCATATTTATCAGACAGTTTCCCCACCAGTGGAGAGCTGAAGAAGGTGAGGATACCGCCAACTGTATAAATCCACATTGTCTGATCTTTGTGGAATCCGACATTAAATTCCATAAATGGATTCAGGAACGGGATGATGAGAAAATGTCCGAGCATGAGCAGTCCTCCCAAAGAAAGCGCCAGTAGCTGCGACCTGTTGCGCATGATTTGTCCGATCACTTCGGTGGCTTTGGGTCGGTCTTGTCCGGAAAGGTGTCCACTTACGGAAGGCAGGAATTTGATGAGCAATGGGATCAGCACAAGTCCGATGCCGCCTACCAACAGGAATGGCGCGTGCCAACTGAGGCGTGTGGCGAGGAAAAGTCCGAGGGGAACACCTACGATAGAAGCCAGTGAAAACGCCGACATCAGGGTGCCCATGGCCATACCCCTTCTCTCATACGAAAATGTATCGGCCACAATAGAGAGCACCTGCGCACCGATCAGTCCGCCGAAAATGCCCGCGAAAATGCGTGCGCACAATAAAGTGGTATAAGTTGGCGCGATCCCGCAGATGAGTGTACCGAGCACAAAACCGATGTATGCGAATATCAATACTTTTTTACGGTCGTAATTGTCCACGAAAAAAGCCGCGGTAAAACCCGAAATGCCTGCGCTGAGTGTGTAAGATGCTACAATGAAACTGAACTGCTGCGCTGAAATATGGAAATAAGGCATGAGGTAGTTGCCGAGTGGCATCATGATCATGAAGTCGAGTATATGCGTAAAATTCACCGCTGCCAATAGCAACAGGAGTATCCGTTCTTTCTTGCCCATAAAATTTATATGGCGCAAAGGTAGGAAGGTTGGGAGCAAGAATTTGTTAATTCTCCTCCTGCCAGTGGCGTTGCAACAGGGAGCGCCGGTTGGTCGCTAATTTCAAACGCACTGTTAATACAGCCGTTAAAAGCCAATAGAAGTGATAGTTTAGCCAATTATTGACGCTGGTGTTGTCTTTTTATGATGCACCCGCGGGTTAACCCAAACACCAACCTTCATGTTTTGCTTTATTTTTCGCCGCGTTGCGTTCGCTGCAGCAATGCTTTTACTGGTACAGTTTTCCGTTTTTTCACAGCAATTCAAACCCGGCGTATGGTACCGCATTGTTACGCCCGACGGAATTGCTATGGATAACCTCGAGGATGGAGAAAATGAATCGGGGATTAAACTGAATAGGGAAAATCCCCAATCGCCCGGGCAGGTTTGGGAGATAAAACCCGTTGGCGACGGCTGGTTCAGCATTAGCGCACCGGGTACGCTGAAAGGAATCGACAATGGGAACCGGCGTCATCCCGATGGTGTGCCTGTGATCCAGTGGAACAGGGAAGAAAACAACTACAACCAGCATTGGCGGATAACGCCCGCAGGAAACGGCTATGTGATCCACAACAGGGTGCATGGTATGTTTTTGGCACCGGGAAAAAATAATCCAGGTGAACTCTGGCAGCTTGCCTCTGGCGAAAAGCAGGTATGGCGCATTGTGGAAGCCGGAAAGAATTATGTTTTTAAAAAGAGAACCGGCGATACCGAATGGGAGAACGAAGCCATTTTTGAAGTGAACAAAGAAAAAGCGCACGCTCCGTATGTTCCATTCACCACGCTGAATGAATTAAAAGCGGATCCCACTTTCCTCACCCCCTGGGCGCATACCAAATCACCAAACGTATTGCTGCTGAACGGCAACTGGAAATTCAACTGGGTGAAAAAGCCCGCCGATCGTCCGGTAGATTTTTTTCAACCAGGCTATGACGTTAGTGCATGGAAAGAGATTCCCGTGCCTGCCAATTGGGAAATGCACGGTTATGGCACGCCCATCTATACCAATATTACTTATCCATTTAAAAACGATCCGCCTTTCATTAAACCGCAAAAAGGATACACCAACGAAACGGAAACCAACCCGGTAGGCAGTTACAGGAGAGATTTCGACCTGCCCGCCTCCTGGGATAAAAAGCAGGTGCTCCTACATTTTAATGGTGTGTACAGCGCAATGTATGTATGGGTGAACGGACAAAAAGTGGGCTACAGCGAAGGTGCCAACAACGGTGCGGAGTTCAATGTTACAAAGTACGTGAAGCCGGGAAAAAATACCGTAAGCGTGGAAGTGTACCGCTGGTGCGACGGGAGCTACCTGGAGGATCAGGACATGTTCCGCATGAGTGGCATTCACCGCGATGTGTTCCTGTACGCCGTTCCGGATATGCATATCCGTGATTTCTCCATTGCCACCAATTTTAAAAACAAATCGTTTACCGAAGTGGAAGTGGATATCAAAGCGTTTCTGCTGAACAAAGGCAAAACCGTTTCCAATGGCGCTAAGCTGGAGGTGTTTATTGAAAACCCACAAGGCAGGGTCGTGGCAGCCGCAGATATCGTATTAGGGAAAATTCAGAAAGAAGGAGAACTGGTGTCTGAATTGAAATTGAAAATCCTTCAGCCGGAGCTCTGGTCGGCGGAAGATCCTAAGTTGTATACCGCTTTCTTCCACCTGCACGATAAAGCAGGATTTTCAAAAGAGATATTCGCTTCAAAATTCGGCATCCGGCACATTGAAATAAAAAACAAACGGGTATATGTAAACGGCGCGCCGGTATTCTTTAAAGGTGTGAACAGGCACGATACGCATCCTCAATATGGAAAGGCTGTTCCCGTTTCGTCTATGCTGGAAGATATTTTGCTGATGAAACAAAACAACATCAACACCATCCGCACCAGTCATTACCCCAACGATCCCCGCATGTATGCAATGTTTGACCATTACGGATTGTATGTGATGGCGGAAGCTGACCTGGAATGCCACGGCAACCAGGGCATCAGCAA
>CAMLPA010000190.1 GCA_946481605.1 uncultured Flavihumibacter sp.
CTCATTTGAATATGGTGATATCTTTCATGTAAATGATCGAAATATAGCTGGCAATCCAAAGGAGCAGGGTAACCTGGATGAATCGGTCTTTGTAAAGGATCTTAGTTGGAGAACCGGAGTCGGCGGATACGTAAATGATTTGTAAATATCGCATAATTCCGGCTAAAACAAAAAGGCAGGTGTAATAAAGACGGTAAGTTCCCATCCTTTCTTCTACTTCCGGCGACATGGTGTACATGAAATAAGCCACTACAATTACAGAGCATACGAGTGCCAGCAGTGTGTTCATGAAGTCGAGGGAGTACCCTTTGATGGCTTTGCGCATATCGGTGCCTGAACTGAGTTTCAGCAGGATGTCATCCCTCCGTTTTCCGATGGCCATAAAGAGCGCGAGCAGGAATACCATGATGATGATCCATTCTGAAAGCGGGATAAATGAGATAACGGAGCCGGCTTTTATGCGCAGTACAAAACCAATGGCTACCAGCACAATATCCAGTATGGGAATATTTTTTAGTCCGAAGGAGTAGCCCAGGTTGATGAGGAAATAAATGCCCAGGATAAAAGCGAATTTGTCGCGCACAAACCAGGCCAGGGTAAAGCCACCGGCCAGCAGGATGAAAAAGATAACCAGTGCCATATTGGGGGATACGGCGCCTGAAGCCAGGGGGCGTTTGCATTTCACAGGGTGCTTCTTGTCATCTTCCCGGTCCCGGTAATCATTCAATATATAGATAGCGCTTGCTACAGCGGAAAACGCGAGGAAGCCCAGGAAGATCCGGTACATCACCGGGAAATTGAAGAATTCTCCTGCAAAGAAAACCGGAATATAAAGGAACAGGTTTTTGGCCCAGTCTTTCGGTCTTAATAGTTTCAGATATGCCACTGGTAAGAGTTTGAGCGCCAAAATACACACAATTCATTAAAAGTTATAGCGTTTTAGCTGGAACAGTGTGATTATTTTTAATAAGTTTACAAATACAACTCCCTGTAAAACAACTTTTATGTTGAAAAAATGGTATGGTTATACCGATATCTTCTTTATCCTTCTTCTGGCCGTAGTTCCGCTCTTCGTTACTTTTCCTTACCGGGTGAATATCTTTCTATCCTGGGAAGGTGCTTATCGGATAAGTGAGGGCCAGCTTCCCTTTCGTGATTTTGGAACACCCCTGGGTGGCATGTACTGGGTGATTCCCGGCATCTTCTTTAAAATCTTCGGTCCGCAGATGGTGAGTCTCATCAAAGCGCAGGTATTCATCAACATCATTTCCGGACTGGCTTTCCGCTCCATCCTGAAGAGCCTGGACGTACACGCGGGCATCCGGTATATTTCAGTATTGCTGTACTGTATATCCTTTTCCTTCTTTAATTTCTGGCCCTGGTACAACCATTCTGTGATCGTGTATGAATTCATTGGGCTGGCTTTCCTGTTCAGGTACCTCTCCAATGCAACGGCGCCGCGGGCCTTATTTTTCGCGCTGCTGGGTGGGGTGTTCATGTTCTTTTCCTTCATGACCAAGCAGGATGGTGGCGCCATGGGATTCCTGATTGGCGCGGCCCTCGCCGCTTACCATGCTTTCACGAATAAGGTGTGGAAGGGATTATTGTTGTATGTGACAGGCTTCGTGGCCTTACTGGCATTAGTGATAGCCACACTTGGTCCGAATGGTTTCGGCTACTGGTTCAACCACGGTCAGGCGCCGCACAGCGCCAGGGTAGTACCCTTCGATCTGCTGGACGAATTTTTTACGGGTTCCGAATGGATCAAGTTTTACCTCGCTATTATCTTTATTTTGATGATTCCCCGTTTCAATCGTTTCAAAGATTGGCTGAACGATAAAGGTGAAGTGATGTTCTTCCTCCTCACCATGGCTATTCTGCTGGAGGCGAGCGTGTTCCAGGTGACCAGTTACACGCCGCCCGATAACAATATTTTCTTCCACAGCTTCGCTTTCGCCTTTATCCTGTACAGGTTAAGCAAGCTGGCTTTGCTGGATTTCGCGAAACCGCTCACGCTTTTTATTGGTTTTGCCGGCTTAATGCTGTGGTGGAGCGAAGTGTATTGGAAGTACATCCAACGGATCGCCGCAAGGGCGTTGCCACCCTCAGAGGAAGTGGTTTCCGCCACCGGCGAGAATGTCGTGAACAAGAAAACTTACATGATTCACCCGCCCGCAAAGGATGTTCCCATGGAACAATGGACGTTCAGTAAGTTGAAAACCCTGGAAAAAATATACATGCCGCAACCTACTGTTGACGGGATTGAAAGGCTTATGAACATGCCGGTACTCAAAAAACAGGAGCCCAAAGTGCTCAACATGAGTGAACTTACTTCACTCGCAGCAGAAGTGCCTTTCAAGCTGGAGAAGGGCTCCGAATATCCATTATGGTACCACCTCGGTGTGGGCATGTTCAACAAACAGGCTGCTTTGTTTGAAAGCAAAATCGGGCGGAAAGAATACGACCTGGTATTGTTTGAATACATCCCCACACTCAATAACTTTTACCCATTCCGTACCAGAGATAGTTTAAAGGTGCATTACCAATTGGTAGACAGTTTCCTGGCCCCGAGAAGAGGTGATACGCAGGGCATGATTGAAGTATATACGAAGTAGGCTGGATTGCATATAAAAGAAATGGCGCATCATTAAACCGATGCGCCATTTCTTTTATAATAATGGAGTTTTCCTTTATTGTTTAATCACTGACTCCGACCTTGTAAACGTTCCGTTGGTGTATTGAACGATATACCTTCCTTTGGGCAGATTGCCAGCGGAAATGGTAAAAGTCGCCGCGGCTTCTTTCTTTTCCGCAATAATGTTTTTGATGGTCCTGCCCTGGCTGTCAAGCAGTGAAATCACTACTTTACCGGTTACGGCATCGTTTACGAACAGCTTCAGTGGTTGTGTTCCTGTGAGTGGGTTTGGTCCTACACGGAAAGAACCTTCGGGCTTAGCCGTTACCTTCATAAGGTTGAAATATTCTTTTTTGCCGGAAAGATCTGTTTGAGAGAGCCGGTAGAATACTGTTCCGGAAACAGGGCCGTCGGTAAACGAATAAGCTGTGTTTGCAGCGCCGGTATAAGCTGAAGGGATATCAGCGAGGTGCGTGAAAGAGATGCCATTGGAAGATTTCTCCAATGTGAAGAAGTTGTTGCCTGTTTCCACCGCAGTGTTCCAGGTAATCAGCACTTCGTTGTTGTTTTTCAACTGCGCTTCCATACTGTTCAGCACAACAGGGGTAGGTGCGCCAGCGGCGCTGATCCTGTATTGCAGCATCCACTCATAGATGTTCATGCCATCTTCTTTAAATGCCGGATCATAGGTTTTGGTCCATGCGTCGTGGGTATCACCTTGCGTTACTGCTGGGAAAATGGTCTTTTTGGGTGTTACTTCCGGGGATAACGCATTAATGTAGCTGATGAAGTTATTGGTATTGGAAACCGGTGTGGTTCGGTCGCCATCGTTATGCGTTGCCCAGATATGAAGTTTTGCATCCACCATTTTCTCTGCTTTGGAAGATGAGGGAGTGGTAGCTCCGCAAACCGGTACTATTGCTGCTATTTTTACTGCGTTCTGCAGGGAACTGCCTACGAAATCCCAGGTGGCGCCGCCGCCCATGCTCATGCCTGTGAGGTAAATCCGGCTTTGGTCTACACGATAAGTTCTGGAAGCGTATTCCAGGAGGTTGTTGATATCCGTATTTGTGGGAGTGGCAGTGAACTGTGGAGATAAAATAATGAAAGAGAAGGTATTTCCATTTACAGTGAAGCTGGTTGGGAACTTGTCTTGTTCAATCAGAAGTGGAACGCCATATTTCGCCACCAGACCAATCTCCGAAGGCGATCCATTGCCCAACTGCCCACGTCCGTGAATACTGATCAGCAAGGGGTATTGCCGCGTATTGTTGTTGTAGCCCGCTGGTAAATACTCATAAAAACCCTTTACCTGTGAAGAAATATTCACTTGCTTGGGGGTATGCGTTTGGGCCATTGCTGTGCCGAAACAAAAAAAGGATAAAACGACTAACCAGGATTGTAAACCTTTGACCATATACTTTTTGTTTGATAAGTGTATGGCACGGATGATGCGGGAAATTCCTAGGATGGAAACGATTACATATAGCAGGCTTACTTTAAAAACCGGGCCAATATCTGAATATTCTAACAATTATGCAAATACGAAACGCAAAATTCTGAAAATTAATGTAGAAACATCAATTGGTATACTGTTTTAATATATCCAACGCCCCATTTGGGCAAAAACTTCCCTGTTTAGTTGATGCTTAATATGCGGGAAATGAGATTTGTGAAGAAAGAGAACAGGCTATCTTTGCATCCATCGAACGCAACAATTCCATATTATCCACACCCATCGAATACCTCAAAGGTGTTGGTCCGCTCCGTGCGGATATGCTGAAAAAAGAGCTACAACTGTTCACCTTTAAAGACCTGCTGGAATTTTTTCCTTACCGCCATGTAGACAAAACACAGGTAAAAAAGATTGCGGAAATCACCCCGGCCACTGATTACATCCAGGTAGCCGGCGTGCTGTACGATATGCAGATCCAGGGCGAAAAGAAAGGCAAACGCCTTACCGCTTTCCTCAAAGATGGAACCGGAATATTGGAACTGACCTGGTTTCAGGGCATAACATGGGTACAGAAGACGGTGGTGCCGGGACAACAATACCTGGTCTTCGGCAAAACGGGTTTCTTTATG
Organism: uncultured Flavihumibacter sp.; assembly: GCA_946481605.1. The sequence continues at coordinate 4,721 of CAMLPA010000190.1, forward strand.
GGGAAACCACAAATGGTGCATCCGGAACTGGAGGTTTTTTCGCCTGCGGCGAAGGAAGGAAAATCGTTCCTGGAACCTGTGTATCCCAGCACCGAGAAACTAAAGGCCCGTGGACTGAGTGGGCGCGCCATCTCCAAACTCAGCTTTGAATTGCTGAACAAGGTGCCCGCCACCGAGTTGAAAGAAAACCTGCCGGAGTCTTTGTTGAAGGAACACCAGTTGATGCCGCGCTATCTGGCTTACCGGAATGCGCATTTCCCGGTAGATGCCGCGCATTTCGACGCTGCCATGCGAAGGTTGAAATTTGAAGAGTTTTTCTTCGCGCAGCTTCGGCTGAACCTGGTGAAATCGCAGCGGCACCGTTTCTCACGGGGAGTGGTATTCGATAAAGTGGGGGCGCTGTTCAATACGTTCTACCATGAGCATCTTCCTTTCGAATTAACGGGCGCACAGAAGCGCGTACTCAAAGAAATAAGGCAGGATACGGCCCAGGGCAAACAAATGAACCGTCTGTTGCAGGGCGATGTGGGCAGCGGTAAAACCATTGTGGCCCTGCTTTCCATGCTGCTCGCTGCCGATAACGGTTTCCAGGCCTGTCTGATGGCGCCAACAGAAATACTCTCGCGCCAACATTACGAAGGACTCTCAACACTGTTGAGGGAAATGCCGGTGAAAGTTGATTTGCTTACTGGAAGTCTGAAAGCGGCCCAAAAGAGAAAAATACTCGCCTCGGTACTTTCGGGAGAAACCAAATTCCTGATCGGCACCCACGCGCTGATTGAAGACAAGGTGCAATTCAGTAACCTCGGACTGGTAGTGGTGGATGAACAACACCGCTTCGGCGTGGAACAACGGGCGAAACTCTGGAAGAAAGCCACCATTCCTCCCCATGTGCTGGTGATGACCGCAACGCCCATCCCCAGAACACTCGCGATGACGGCTTACGGCGACCTGGATTATAGTATTATGGACGAACTTCCGCCCGGAAGGCAACCCGTGCATACTGTTCACCGTTATGAAGATGCAAGGCCCAGGGTAATGCAGTTCATCCGTGCCGAAATTGATAAAGGCCGACAGGCGTACATTATTTTTCCGCTGATCGAGGAATCGGATAAACTGGATTACGAGAACCTGATGAAGGGCTACGAAAATGTGAAAGCCTGGTTCCCGGAACCAAAATACTGGATCAGTATGGTGCACGGCCGCCAGCCTGCGGAACAAAAAGAAACCAACATGCAACGGTTTGTGCGCAATGATACTCAGATCATGGTGAGCACCACTGTGATAGAAGTGGGGGTGAATGTGCCGAACGCCAGTGTGATGGTGATTGAAAACGCGGAAAAATTCGGACTTTCACAACTGCATCAACTCAGAGGACGTGTGGGAAGGGGTGCAGAAAAAAGTTTTTGCATACTTTTAACAGGGCTCAAAATAACAAATGACGCCAGGGAACGGTTAACAACGATGTGCAAAACCAACAACGGTTTTGAGATCGCCGAAAAAGACCTGGAGTTAAGAGGTCCGGGAGATATTGAAGGCACCCGCCAGAGCGGCGCGCTGAACTTCAAACTGGCCGATATCGTACAAGACAAACCCATCCTTGAAATCGCCAAAACTGCTGCGGAGAAAATAGTTGCCGCCGATCCCGAACTGAATTCGGCCGAAAATTTGCTGGTAAAAGATCACCTGCGATCCCTGAAAGGCAAAACCGAATGGAGTAAGATATCGTAGCTGCATACATTGCAATCTATTTATTAACTTGTAGAAAAGTAACTTTGAAAATCTTCAGTTACATAGTATTGCTTGCAGTACTTTTTTGGA
>CAMLPA010000191.1 GCA_946481605.1 uncultured Flavihumibacter sp.
ACAGATCAGGAAGCGGTTGCCTTTCGACAATTGTATCGTGCATCCTGCCGTAATGGGCAGTACGGAGATTTTCAGAAAATATGGATACAACATGGCCCAGAAACAGGCAGAAGATTATGACCTTTGGCTGCGCATAGTTGCCGATGGTGTTGATATTCATAAAATCGCAGAACCGCTGCTGTTGCATAGAATTCTGCCCGGATCTTTTACGAGGGCCACGAAAAAAAATGTGTTCTGGAAAAATGCCAGAACTAAACTTGTTTTTTTCAAACAGCAATTAGCGGAAACTAAATTGAACTTCTTCATCCTGAAAGTAGCACTTGTTGGAATACTGGATATATTCAAAGGATACGTCAAAATTTTGAAAAAAAATATAGCAGGAAATTGAAGTATTATTTGTTGATCGCGAAGCGAAGTATTGAAGGCCTGTTCATTTTCCCGTTCGTTTTGTTGGGAAGATGTATCGCTTTCTTTAAGCCGATGCAACAAGAATATGACATCTTTTTCTTCTTCCCCTTTTATCACACCGGTGGGGCTGAAAATATCCACCGCCATATCGCAAAAGCGACGGGAGGGAAAAACTGCATCATTTTCTTTACAAGAAAATCCAAAGACAAAACCTTCTACCAGGATTTCATAGCATCTGGTTGTACCATCAGAGACATCTCACGTTATACGGATAATAAATGGCTATACTTTCTCAACCTCATTTTCAGGGGCATAATTACAGGTTATATTAATCGTCAACATAAGCCAACGCTGGTTTTTAATGGACAAAGTAATTTCGGCTACAAAATTTCGCCTTGGGTCAGCAAAAACATTCCGCAGGTGGAATTAATTCATGCCATCAGTTCTTTTAGCTACATCAGAATACCATTTATCGGGTTTTACCGGAAATCAATTACTGTAAGTAAGGTTATTATAGAAAAGCACCGCGCATTGTACAGGAAAATTGGTGTGCCGGAACTGTTTTTTTCCAGGTTCGATTATATCATGAACAGAATTCCATTGCCAGATTCTTCTCTGGAAGAGAAAGACTACCAAACTGGCCCGATGAAAGTGCTTTTTGTAGGTAGAGGTACGGCTGAAAAACGACCCGGAATTGTTTCAGCCATTGCGAAAGCGATGCAGGAGAGTAAACCAGAAAAAAGAGTTGTATTCGGATTCGCAGGAAACGTGGAGGATGCTGTTCCTGCTTCAGAGAGAGAATACGGTGTTTTTTATGGGAATATCAGTGATCCGGAACAACTTAATAAATTATATGAAGCAGCCCATGTGTTGGTGATTCCCTCTTTAACTGAAGGGGCTCCGCTGGTATTTATGGAGGCAATGGCGCGCGGTCTTGCGATTGTATCCACGCCGGTTGGCAATATTCCCGATCATATGGAAAATGGTAAAACGGGCTACGTAACCACCAGCCTTACAGACGATAAAGAAGTTGTGGAAGAAATGACCGGGTACCTTGCTATGCTGGAAAAGGACCGGACGCTCCTGGAACATATCGGAAAACACAATATTAAATACGCATACCAGTATTTTGATATCAGTTCTTTCTATCAGGAATATCAATCAATGGTAAAAAGTATGATAGAAGCATGAAGCCTTTAAGTTTTGTCATAATCACATATAACAGACCTGCCGATCTGCTTGAACTGCTGGAAAACATCAGCGGGCTTGAAAGTGCGTCTGATCTGTTGGAAGAGGTAATTGTAGTCAATAATAACTCCTCCGAAGATTATAGTGCGGCTGAGGCTTTTATTCATAACACGCCCAATATCCCTTTCCGTTACTTCTTTTCAAACGAAAATCTTGGTGTTTCAAAAGGGCGGAATTTCGCTTTTTCAAAAGGCTGTGCGCCTGTAATTATTATGCTGGACGACGACGCAGTACTTCAGCACAGTGATGCATTGTTGAAAATTAAAGCGTCGTTTGAAGCGCAGGATCACGCAGGGCGGGAAATAGCCCTGGTCAGTTTTAAGGTGTTGTATTACGATACGCTGGAGATACAAAAGAGTGCTTTTCCACATAAGAAATTTGAGCTGTACCGGCATCGTACCACTTTCTATACTTACTATTTTGCTGGTGGGGCCCATGCCATAAAACGTGCTGCGCTTGAGTCGGCTGGCATGTTGCCTTCTGATTTTTTTTACGGGATGGAGGAATACGACCTGGGTTACCGGCTCATCGAAAAAGGTTACTGCATCAAGTACGACAGCACCATAGTAATGTTGCACAAAGAGTCGCCCCTGGGCAGAAAACCAGCGGCCCAGAAATTCAGGGGGATGTGGGTGAATAAATGTAAAGTTGCATGGCGATATTTGCCGAAGGTGTACTTTTACAGTACTTTGTTATTGTGGGGGCTTGAATTTCTGGTACAATCAAAGTTTAATATGAAGGAATTTCTGAAAGGCATAAAGGAGATTAGCAAGATACCTTCAACCAACAAGAGGAGCATGCTTACTAGAGAGAGTCTGGATTATCTCAAAAGAACGGAGGCCCGCTTATTTTACTAACTGTATATGTATATAAAAGATTATACCATTCAGCTCGCTAAAGGTGTTTTGATCAGAACACCTAAAAAAATCATCCGGTTTTTCGAGTACTTATCAGAGTTCAGGAAATTCAGAAAAGGGAGCGGCAACAGGGCATTGTCTGTAACGTACAAAGATGCTTATCCTTGTTTGGCGGATAAAGTAGTAAATACACCTTTTGATGCGCATTACACTTATCATCCCGCGTGGGCCGCGCGGATTATTGCAAAAGAACGGCCATTGGAGCATGTGGACATTTCCTCGATTTTAAGTTTCGCAGCGGTAGTATCCGCATTTGTGCCGGTAAAGTTCTACGACTACCGCCCGGCCAAACTTGGTTTACCCAACTTCCATTCTGATTTCGCGGATCTTAAAGCGCTTCCGTTCGAGAATGAAAGCATCGCTTCATTATCCTGTATGCACACCATTGAGCACATCGGGTTGGGCAGATATGGAGACGAACTGGATGCTGAAGGCGACCTTAAAGCAATCGCTGAACTTAAAAGAGTGCTGAAGTCTGGGGGCTCTTTGCTTTTTGTAACACCTGTAGGTAAACCAAAAGTGGCTTTTAATGCGCACCGCGTATATGCTTATGAGCAGATACTGGCATATTTCGCACCGCTTACACTGGCGGATTTCTCATTGGTTACAGATGAGGGGATATTTATTGCTGCCCCGTCGCCTGATCTTGTAGCGCAACAGCAATATGGTTGCGGATGTTTCTGGTTTAAAAAATCTTAGCAAATGAAAAATCACTGGCGTATTCTACTGAATATACTTCCGGAGTCTTTGGAACGGGAGTGCTTTAAAATTTATTTTAAGTCATTGCATAAAAAGTGGTTGGCTGCCGGTCAGCCCGATCCACCTTCTCATTATAGCAAACAACTGGCTTTAAAGCGGACCGCGGAATTGAACAATATTAAGGTTTTGGTGGAAACGGGCACTTATATGGGGGATATGCTCTACATGATGTCTCCGCTATTTCACCGGCTTTACTCTATTGAATTAAGTCCGTTGTTTTATCAAAGGGCTAAAAAGCGGTTCAGGACAAACGATAAAATACACCTTTTGCAGGGAGATAGCGCATCCTGTTTGCACGGCCTGGTGGAACAACTGAACGAGCCGGTGCTTTTCTGGCTAGATGGGCACTATTCCGGGGGATTGACCGCCCTTGGAAGTAAAGAGTGTCCGGTTCTGGAAGAATTGACTGCCGTGCTGAAATCGCCTTATCTCCACGTTATAGTGATTGACGACGCCCGCCTTTTTGTTGGTGCGAATGATTACCCAACGTTGGATGAACTATCAGGGTTTATAAAAAAAACTGGTCGTTCCTTCTCAATGCGACAGGAGAACGACAGTGTTATTATACAGTTGCAATAGTTGTATGAATCCGAATATTGAATCTGTTTTATGATAATAGTGCATATCAACGGAGGACTTGGAAACCAGCTTTTTCAGTATGCAGCGGCAAGACGCCTTGCTGCCGTGCACCATACTGAAGTAAAAATGGATGTAAGAGAACTATCGTCGAATGCATTACGCGCTTTCTCTCTTTCGGCGTTTAAGGGAGTGGATGTAAACTTTGCGACCACGGAAGAGGTAGAGCGGTTAAGAAAACCGGGATTGTTTTTCAAAGTAGCCAATCGGCTGAAACCCGTTAATAAACGAAGTTTTTTCAGGGAGGTGTCTTTTCGTTACGACAGTAGATTTAATCTGCTGCAGGACAATGTTTATATAAAAGGATATTGGCAGTGCGAGCAATATTTCTTGGATATAGAAAATAAATTGCGCCACGATTTTCAGTTGAAGGAATCATTTATTCAAAATGTGACTGGTTTTGCTACAGAATTATCCGCTGTCAATTCAGTGGCGCTTCACATACGACGGGGAGATTATACGAACAAGGAAAGTCTTGCACAACATGGGCTGCTTCCTTTTTCTTATTATGAGCGGGCCATAGTTCATATAGAAGAAACTGTTGATCATCCACATTATTTTATATTTTCCGATGATAGTAATTGGGTAAAGTCGAATTTTCCATTGCCGGTAAATCATACACTTGTTTCGGGAGAAATAACACGATCTCAGTATGAAGATCTTTTTCTTATGAGTAAGTGTCGCCACAATATAATAGCAAACAGTAGTTTCAGTTGGTGGGGTGGGTGGTTGAATGAGCATAAAGAGAAAATTGTTATTGCGCCGAAACAATGGTTCGCAAGAAGAAACGAAGCGGCTTATGATATAGTTCCGGCTCATTGGATAAGGCTTTGATAGAAGCGATTCTCCTGCTTGCACGTGTGGTTTTAAAATTTTTCATTACATTTAACGGAGCCGGATGTGATGAAAAAAATAACCCTTTTTTACCTTTTTATTGCTGTTTTTTCGCTTTCAACTACAGGACAGTACGCAGACAAAGGCCTTGGCGTTTTGCGCAGCCATATCTGGTGGTTTAACTGGGCTGGAGCTGACATAAAAGATGGGACTATACTTAATTTTAATGCTACTAACGGTACTAAGGTTACCGTGAGTCTTTCAGATGTTTCCGGGCCATTGATGGAGCCATATAAAATGAATACCTGGCAGGGGGGCGTTTTTCACAACTTATATGATTTTACGGATGCTTCAATGAAGCCAGCCCTCTACTCAACAACTTTATCTTCCGCATCCGCTGTTAAATTCAAATTAAGTGTGAAGGTGGAAAGAAATGGCTTACCTATGCCATTCACTTTAGTAGCTGCGGATGCGGAAGGGAGCGCATCTTCCGAACACAGCCGTTTCACTACGAATGGCGGTAATTGGGAAACGCTGGAGTTTTTCAGGAATGCGCCTATGGTTGTTAATCCGGTTACCGGATGCGGTACGAGTAGCATCGTATTGTCGAATACTTTTCATGATGTTGGAATGGGGCAAAATCCCATGATGGCCACTGCTTCGGCGAACGGAAGCATGGAAGTAACCACCGAGTTATGGCGTGATAACGGCACTGGACGTTGTGCAGTTGTATTCGGAATATTTGCTCCGGTAGACAGAGGCGACTTACCTGCTTCTTATGGAACTGCTCAGCATGGTGTAACCTACACTCCAATCAACTCTTGCAATCATGTTTCGCCCTTACCATCCATTGAAATGAAGAAGACCGCATGGCTGGGAACAAATGCAGGCGATGCTGACGGCCTGGAAAGTTCCGATGATAACCTTGCGGGGCAAGATGAAGATGGCGTGCAGCAATTTTCGCTATATGATGGGAGCGGAAATTACACTATAAATATCACTGCGAACAATGTTACGGCCGGTAACGCCTATCTGTCAGCCTGGTTCGATCATAACCGGAATAAAACATTTGAAGCCACAGAACGCTTCGTTACAGCGATTCCTGCGGGTACAAATATAGTTCCTGTTACCTGGAGCGGCATTGGAAACCTAATTCCAGCGGCGGGAAGCGACTTTGCTTTCAGGTTCAGGATTGTATCTGGAAATAGTTCCGCAATTGCAGCAGATGGGTATTTTGCAGATGGCGAAGTGGAAGATTATACCGTTTCGAACAATGCGCTACTTGGCGATCCGGTACCCAATTTTACCATCCCCTCCTCCGTATGCGTAAACGAACCAGTGAACATAACCAATAACTCCACCGGAGCATCCCGGTATTATTGGAATTTCTGTGCAGCAAATTTATCTGGCACGCCATTGGCTCAGAATCTCGGAAATCCTGGTAATTACCTGCAAGGCCCCGTATTTATGGATTACGCCCTGGACAATGGTAACTATTATGGCTTTGTTGTTAACAATTTTCCGGGAGGCCTGGTGAGACTGGATTTTGGAAATAGTTTGTTGAATACACCTGTGGCCGTGAACCTGGGCAATTTCGGAGGCGCTATCCCTAACAGCGCCGAAGGAATTCAGGTGGTGAAGAACGAAGGGAAATGGTATGCGATTATTGTAGGCGGAACACAAGCAGCAGGCCAGTCACGGGTAGTGAAAATAA
>CAMLPA010000192.1 GCA_946481605.1 uncultured Flavihumibacter sp.
TGTTGGTGAAGTAATGCTGAATGATGGATTTTGAATGAAGTTACCGCTGCTGGTGAAAATCTTCTTTAGATCAGGGTGTTTACACTGAAGAAAAGATTATATCGAAAGAGCGCTTTTCGCCTTCTAAACTTATCGTGATTTCGAACCCGGTGCCACCGACGTTGTTTTCCGGTTGGTTCGTCCGTTGAAACACTATTACTTAGGTAGGTTGTTTGTGCCGCATTGAAGAAGGAAAATACTTGTTTTGTGCAAACACGAATATGCACAGTGACTTTACCAAATAAAGCCCATTTTATTATTTACCGAAAGTATTGATAGAGGAGGTCCTGCAAGCTGAAGTCGTGGCGAGGATTAAACTAAGCTTATTTTATTCTGCCCATAGTTATTCTGTTCAGTTTCCAGCAATGTAAAAAGGATAGATGCGTAGAAGAGAATGTTGAATTTTGAATGAAGTTTCCTCCATCCAAAACCCAACATTCAAAATCTATAATTTCCTATGCTACCCAAAGTTTTTCTCCTTTAGTATACGGAACGCAGGCATCAAACCTTCCCGGAGTCTCTACATAGCGCATCGCTTGTTTAGAACCGATTTCTGAAGTGAAATAACCCAGCAATGTGAGTTCTTTCATGAGCCTGAAATAGTGTTTGGGTTCTTCTTTTTTCTTTGTTTTCTGGAACTCATTTTGTTCCGCGTCCAGTGCGGTGAGCAACTCTTTGCGTTGTTCCGGCGTGCAGTCCATAAAGCCTTTACTGAACTTCGCCTTGCAGGCGTCTTCCAGTTTTTTGAACCCTGCTTTGAAGGCTTCCTGGTCCTCTTTCGTATAGCAGTCGCGCACCATCACATTCATGAAAGCACCTACTTTAGCTGCTTTCGCGCCTGGGGTAGACGTGGTGGGGATGATGGTTTCGGCCACTTCATCTAGCCAGGCGATCTGCTTGTCGGTGAATAGCATTCCTTCGCCGGGCTTTTCTTCGGCGGTGTTGCAACCTGTAAGGAAAACATTGGCGCCAACAATGGTACCACCCATCAGGAGTGCAACGGCGGAGAGGGCATCTCTTCTGTTCATGGTTGTTATATTTCGGTTACAGGTTTTGTTTTTTGAGTTCGCTCACGGCATAGTCTACCGCGCGTGCAGTAAGTGCCATGTAGGTGAGGGAAGGGTTCTGACAACCGGCGGAGGTCATAGCCGCGCCATCAGTCACGAACACATTTTTACAATCCCATACCTGGTTGTTGCCGTTCAGCACGGAGTTCTTCGGATCGGAGCCCATGCGCGCGGTGCCCATTTCGTGGATGCCCATGCCAAGTGCCTGGTCATTTTCGTAACCGTGCACATTTTTAAGCCCAACGGCTTCCAGCATGGCAACGGCTTCAGACTGCATGTCTTTACGCATCTTCCACTCATTGTCTTTCAGTTCCGCGTCGATGGCCAGAACGGGAAGGCCCCATTTGTCCTTTTTGTTTTTATCGAGCGTCACTTTGTTTTCGTGGTAAGGCAGTGTTTCGCCGAATCCGCCGATGCCGAAGGTCCATTTACCGGGTTCGGTCAACGCTTCTTTCAGTTCTGCTCCGATGGACAGTTCGGGGATTTCCCTTCTCCAGTCCTGGCGGCTGGCACGGCCCTGGTAACCGAATCCGCGGATGTAATCGCGTTTGTCGTCGCCAACGTTTACGAAACGTGGGATATAGATACCGTTTGCACGTCGGCCAAAATAATACTTGTCTTCATAGCCATCCACTTCTCCGCTGGCGCCCACGCGCAGGTGGTGGTCCATCAGGTTGTTGCCCAGTTGTCCGCTGCTGCTGCCCAGACCTTCCGGCCATATATCTGTGGCGGAATTCATCAGCACCCAGGTGGAGTTAAGTGCGGAAGCGTTAAGGAAGATTACTTTGGCGAAGAACTCATAAGTTTTGTTGGTATCCGCGTCCAGCACTTTCACCCCTTTGGCCTTCTTCGTATCCTTATCGTAGATGATTTCGGTAACGATGGACCATGGCCGCAGGGTGAGGTTACCCGTTTTCATGGCTGCAGGTAAAGTAGAGGATTGTGTACTGAAGTAGGCGCCGAACGGGCAGCCCAGCCAGCATTTATCGCGGTACTGGCAGTTAACACGACCCTTGTGCGGAGCCGTGAGGTTGGCCACGCGCCCGATGATCATGTGACGGTTGCCTTTGTAGTATTCTTTCAGTCGTTTAGAAACATCTTTTTCCACGCAGTTCATTTCCATGGGTGGCAGGAAGTTGCCGTCGGGAAGGTGGGGGATGTTTTCAATCGAGCCGGAGATGCCGGCGAATCCTTCCACGTAATCGTACCATTTCTCGAGGTCCTTGTAGCGGATGGGCCAGTCGGTAGCGATACCGTCTTTCGCATTGGCTTCGAAATCAAGGTCGCTGAGGCGGTAGCTCTGGCGGCCCCACATCAGTGATCTTCCGCCCACATGGTAACCACGGTACCAGTCGAAGCGTTTCACTTCAGTATAAGGACAATCTTTTTCGTTGACCCAGTAGTCCAGGTTTTTTTCGTTCAGCGGATAATCCCTTTTCAACACGGGATAATCTTCGATCATCTGCTGTGTTCTGCCGCCACGGTGTGGGAATTCCCAGGGACCTTTATTGGCATTCACATAATCTTTACCGTGTTCTATGTTTCTGCCGCGTTCCAGCATCAGGGTCTTCAGTCCTTTTTCCGTGAGCTCTTTTGCTGCCCAGCCGCCACTGATCCCCGAGCCGATCACAATGGCATCATAGGTGTTGTCCGCCATAACAAAATTGTTTTGATTTTTACTTTATTGCTTTAACAGTCGTTACAAATATTACACATCACATATCGTGATGGCTTGCTTCAGTGAAGCGATTTTATCGGGTTGCTTCGGAACAAATTCCTGCGCCACATACCCTTTGAACCCGGTGGAAAGAATGGCGCGCATGATAGCGGGATAATACAATTCCTGCGTTTCATCGATCTCGTTTCTTCCCGGTACACCGGCGGTGTGGTAATGCCCGTAGTATTGATGGTTCTGTTTGATGGTGGCAATCACATCCCCTTCATCAATCTGCATGTGGTAGATATCGTACAGCAGTTTGAAGTTTTCGGATCCTACTCTTTTGCAGAGTTCCACACCCCAAACGGAGCGGTCGCACATATAATCTTTATGGTTCACTTTGCTGTTCAGCAGTTCCATGATGATGGTGACCCCGTTTTTTTCTGCCAGCGCCATGATTTTTTTCAGGCCCTCGGCGCTGTTTTTTAACCCGGTTTCATCATCCATACCGCGTTTGTTGCCAGAGAAGCAGATCAGGTTTTTGTAGCCCGCCTTCGCCACCAGCGGAATCATTTCTGAATAATTCTGAATGAGTTTTTCGTGGTACTGCGGATCGTTCCATCCTTCTGTAAGACTGATCTCTGCACCATTACACATAGAAGAATCAAGTCCGTGCTTTTTCAGGGTGGCCCAGTCTTTCGGTCCTACCAGGTCCACCGCTTTGATGCCCAGTTGTTTTACCGCGGCGCAGAATTCTTCAAAAGGAATACCGCCATAGCACCAGTAACAAACAGAATGATTGATGTTTCCTTTCAATGCCGGACTTTGCTCCAGCGCAGCTTTTTCAGCCATGGAAAGGGAAGGGAAGGCGCCTACGGCGATGCCACTCATAACCAGGTTTTTTATCGCCGAACGGCGGGTATTAGAAGATTGCATAGTATCGAAAAGTTGAAATTAAGGAACCGATCCCGTTGTAATTGTTAAAGAAAATGTTAAGCATGTGCAGGCTGACGCTTTCTCATGTAGAAGAACAGGCCTGCAAAAGCGACCACCAGTATAATGGGAATCACCAGCGTTACATTGATGATTTCCGGTCCCGCTACTGCCTGTGCCTGTGCAAATGCCGCCGCTTCCGGTGTTCCGGCTGCCGCGCTTTGGTAAGTTTTGAGGTCTGCGCCAGCGGGCAGGTTCTTCGCAATGATGTTATCGTAAAAGCCCCCCATGAAATAAGTATAAACGGATACGGCAAACATGCCCGCACCACCCATCAGGTTCATGCCCAATGCGCCGGATTGCGGGATATTTTCAGAAACGAATCCCAGCATCGTGGGCCAGAAATACGTGATGCCAAGGCCAAAGATGATCGCGGCAACAATCAACATATTGCCGGAAACGGAACCCATCAGGTACAACCCGATCGCGGAAAGTACAGCGGAAACCAGCAACACGCCTGATGGCGAAATACGGTGAACGATTGGCCCCGCCACAGCACGACCCAACACCTGCACGCCCGCTGTGAGCGCGAGGATCAGGATACCATGACTGGTCACATTCTTCAATAAAATTTCGATCCACTGGTTGGTGAACAACTCGGTGATCGCGGTTCCGAACATGCAGATGAACATGAAGATGAAAAGCGGACTGGTTACAGACTTATACATCTGCGCCGTGGTTACGCCGGAAGCCACACGTTCCGTAACGGGAAAGTCTAGCTTAAGGAAAAGATAACCATACAGAAAAGTGGGGATAAGCATGGTTGCCACTTGTATTTGCCAGCCGAGACCAAGTTCGCTTAAAAAATAAACGATCAACGTGCCCACAACGATACCACCGGGGAACCACAAATGGAAGTGGTTCAGCTTAGTAGTTTTATTGTCTGAATAAATGGTTGCCACTAATGGGTTACAAGCTGCTTCCACCGTGCCGTTGGCCATCCCGATGAAAAGCGTGGAGATGAACAATGGCCAGAAGCCTGAACTGAAATAAGGAGTGCAGATGGTGAGTACGATACCAAGCAGGTGCAATACGAATGCCGCTACCAGTAATCGTTTCATGCCGATGGCATCTACAATAAAGCCGCCGATCACCACCGCGAGGGGAAATCCCCAGAAAGCGGTTCCGGTGATGATCGCGAGTTCCTGTCCGTTTAAGTTGAACTCTACACCAAGTTTACCGAGGATACCGGCACGGATGCCGAAAGAAAGAGAGGTTACCAATAATGCCAGGCAACTGGCTACAAAAAGTTTGTTCCGCTGGATGGCTTGCATACCGCTAGGTTGTTTTGATTGATTGATCGTTTGGTTTTCCCAAGGGTTCCGAGGAAGGCATAAATGTAATTTTTTTCCGGGTAAAATCAGACCACCTCACCCAACATTGTGTAAAATTTACCCGTTTTGAAAAATTTTGTTCCTAACTTAATGCCCGTTTTACCTTGCTGCCTGTTTTGCGCACAACAATTTAACCACCAGCGATCTTTTGTAAATACAAATGATAAAATAATACCATCATTTGTTATAAAACAGCAGGCATTAAGGTAAAATTGCACGGTAACTCCGCATATTCTAAACTTAAATAGAGCAGCATGAAAAGAAAACTCAGAATGGGCATGGTAGGAGGTGGTATCGGCGCGTTCATAGGCGCGGTGCACCGCATTGCGGCGGCTATGGATGGAGAAATTGAATTGGTATGCGGCGCTTTCAGCAGCGATCCCGCAAAGTCTAAAGAGAGCGGCATAATGCTGGGGCTTCCACCTGAAAGAGTTTATCCTTCCTGGTGGGATATGATTGAGCAGGAGCGGCAACTGCCCGAAAATGTAAGGATGGATTTTGTGAGCATCGTTACGCCCAACCACGTGCATTTTGCACCCGCGAAAGCGGCTTTGGAAAACGGTTTCCACGTAGTACTGGATAAACCCATGACCTTCACGCTCGCGGAAGCAAAGGAATTGAAACAAGTAGTGGAGCAAAGCGGAAAACTGTTTTGTCTTACGCATACCTATACAGGTTACCCCATGCTGAAAGAGGCGCGCCAGGTGGTGAAAGAAGGAAGGCTGGGTAAAATCCGGAAAGTATATGTTGAATACCCGCAGGGCTGGCTCAGCACCCTCGCGGAAAAAACGGAAAACAAGCAGGCAAGCTGGAGAACCGATCCTTCCAAAAGCGGTATCGCCGGTGCCATGGGCGATATCGGCACACACGCCTTCAATATGGCGGAATATGTTACCGGCGCAAAAGTTACCGAACTCTGTGCCGACCTCAACATCGTAGTGGAAGGAAGACAACTCGACGATGACGGCATGGTGATGCTCCGTTTCGACAACGGCGCATCCGGTATGTTGTTCGCCACACAGGTAGCTGCCGGCGAAGAGAACAATGTGAAGATTCGCGTTTACGGAGAAAAAGGCGGACTCGAATGGCGCCAGGAAGACGCGAACAGTCTCATCCTGAAATGGCCCGATCAGCCCGCACAAATCCTCCGCACCGGTGCAGGGTATCTGAGCAGTTACGCGGCGCACAATACAAGAACGCCTCCGGGCCATCCGGAGGGTTACCTCGAAGCGTTCGCCAATCTATACCGCAATTTCGCGCAGAGCGTGGTGGCGATGGAAAAAGGAGAAACACCTTCCAAAGAGTCACTCGATTTTCCGGGAGCAGAAGATGGCGTGCGGGGCATGGCTTTCGTGGAGAATGTGGTGCGGAGCGGGAAATCTGCTGAAAAGTGGGTGGCTTTCGAAGTGTAAG
>CAMLPA010000193.1 GCA_946481605.1 uncultured Flavihumibacter sp.
AAATGTACTTTGCATTTTGCGCGACCATCCGCGCCGTCTGTTTATCATCCCCGTACAGGGTGGAATCTTCCGCATACCGGATCGCTTCCCTGAGCAGCTTCGCGGCCTCTTCATTTAATCCATTCCCGAAAAGACTTTGCGCTATCTGGTGCCGTCCTTCTGAGGCCCAGGGGCCTGGTTTCAGTAAATCAGCATAAAGTAAAGCTTTCTTTACTTCTCCCTGTTTGGCAAAAGCATTGCCAACAGATACATAGTCGTAGCTGAATTCCTGCGGATAACTTTTCCCGGCATAGTACTTCTTCAGCCATGCGAGGAGAAGCTCTTCCTTTCGTTCCGGATTTTTTTCAGCCCCTATCTTTTCTTTTTCTTCATTTTTAACAGCATCGGTCTTTTGAGCGGAAGCGGTAAGAACGCTGCATAAAAAGCCGACACAAAATAAAAGCCTGAAGGTTTTCTTCATAATCATAGTTGTTTCTTTTCCTCATAAAGTACCCATTCCACAAAAAAGTTTACTACACCCCTTTCTTCGCGATATCAATCATAGCATCCATTTCTTCCAGGAACGCATCTGCCCCCGCCGTGGAGTTCCCCAGCGTACTGAAACGAATGTTCCCTGCGCCATCGATGATGAACTTGGAAGGAATGCCCCGCACTTTATACCCGTTGGCCGCGGCGTTTACTTTTGTAGCCGGATCTTTGAGGTCCATCAGTACATTGAAAGTATATTGCTGACTTTTAATGTAGTCGCCTGCAAGTTGTGTAGCGTTAGCGGAGGTTTCCATGGTATGAATGAACAGGAACACCACGTCCTTGTCGTTTTTATACCGGTTCACCGCGGACTGCATCATCGGGAAAGAAGCCTTACAGGGCGCGCACCAGGTGGCCCAGAAATCAAGGATCACCACCTTATCTTTGAAGTCACTGAGTTTAACGGTTTTACCGTTGAGGTCCTTCAGTTCAAAATCATAAGCTGCCGTGTTGATCATCTTTTTCGTCACGTCTTCACGCACTTTCTGTTTCAGTTCCTTGTTCAATCGTTCCATCAGCGCAACATAGCCGTTTTCGGAGCCGTTCGCCGCAACATAAGCCGCTTTGAACTTTTCTTTCACCAGCGGGGAAGCCGCGCCCGCGCTTAGCTGTTCCTGCATCAGCGGAAAGGCCTCCTTGTATTTATTCAGCTTCACCAGGTAATTGAGGTAGGTTGATTTCAATTCATTGAAGGAAATGGAGGTATTTCTTGATTGCTTATCATAAATCCTTTTTGCGTACGGAAAACCTTCTTCATACTTCCCATTAGCGAACATCAGTTCGCTGAAAATCCTGGAGAATTCATCCATACCACGGTGCGTGGTATCCCCTTTCAGATCGGCAAAAGTCTTACGGATCAGCTTTTCGCCCAACTGGTAATCTTTCGCTTTAATCGCTTCGCGTGCAGCGTAAGAATACGCGTTCGTTTCGTATGTTTTATTCTTAATCTTATGCAGGTATTCCATCACTTTCTCTGGCTTATTCTTTCCTAAAAAAGTAACCGCCACGAAATAAGCTGAACCATCTAGGTTGAAACGAGAATCTGCTCCGAAGCGGCTTACCAGTTCTTTGTAATTCTTCTCATTTACTTCAGGATCAGTTTCGTTGTAAATGCGCTCCGCGATTTCATTGAAAGCAGCTTTGCCGTTGGGAAAACGTTTCATCAGCAATTCTGCTGTTTCCGAACTTTTCTCCCCTTCTTTTTGGGCGGCGTAGTAATTCACGAGCAGTTGAAGGTCATCTTCATGGTTGCTCTGATACAATGCCTTTATGGAATCCTGTATGGCTGCTTTATCTTCCATGGCCACCAGGGCTGAAAGTCTGGGATTGCCGGGACCACGTTGCGCTTTTCCGGCCGTTGTGAGGGCTAGGAGCGCGGCTGCAATCATGAGGTGTTTTTTCATATAGTTATTTTGTTGGTTGTTTTTATAATCAATGTGTACCACTTTGCTGTGGCTTCAGTTTTTCTGCTGCTGCGGCCTTTTCAGTAAATATTGCAGCTTTGGCAGTATCGCCGGCTTTCCGGTACAGCTCCGCCATGCTCCTGTAAGTCTGGGAAAAGTTCATGCTCCAGGGATAATTGTCCAGTTGCGCCTGGTAGGATTCCGCTGCGAGTTCGTATACTTCCTTTGGATAGTCCATATTCGGTCTTACCGCATCTGTGATGGTTTTCCATGAAGGCTCCTCGCTTTCCGTGAACCATTTTTTGGCGAAGGCTACCGCTTCCGAGGGATTTGTTTTGAGCAATGAATAAAAAGTGAAATGCCCAAGTTTAGGATAGTATTTCAGGCCTGGTTCTTCCTTTAGTATTTTTTCGATCTCCAGCAGCGCGTCCACGGGTCTTCCGGGATTTCCCATGTAAGGATTAAGTGTGCTTACCACCTGTTGCCCATCAATCGCAGAAAGTCTTTTCCACTCTTTTCTTTTCCCGGCGGCTTCCTTCATATTCCAGGTACCGGCCATCACTTCAGGCAATACTTTATCCAGCTTTTTAGGATGTCCCACCCAGGCGATCTTTCCTTGCCTATCCACGATGTAAGCCTGGGGTATACCGCGTTCTCCGGAAGCATACAACCAGTTTTGCGCCATCCGTTTTTCTTTCTCCATCGCCACATGGTAGTCCATCTTATTTCCCATGCTGTTTACAAATCTTTCAACGCGCTGTTCAATGTTTTCGCCGCGCTCCAGGATACTTATTCCCGCCACTTCTACTTTTCCTTTGTACTGTCTGGCCAGTTCCGAAAGGTGTGGCATGCCTGCAATACAGGGTGCGCACCAGGTGGCCCAGAATTCCACCACATATATTTTTCCTTTTTCGAATTGTTGTACCGGTGTCCCTTTTACCCACCTGGCTATTTCCAGCGCAGGCGCCTGGTCGCCGATCTGCAATACAGGAGATTGCGCCGTTGTACGCAAACAAAACAGCATACTGAAGAGGAACACCGTTATATACGGTGCTCCTTTAAAAAATCCGAATCTTTTCATGATGTTAACTCCTTTTGAATCCCATGTCTTTCACCTTTCCGGCAACGGTCCAGGTTTTCAGGGGAGTGCCGTTGATCTGACCACTGGTGATGTTCACCCCCAGCATGTAAATCTTCGCTTCATTACTGGTGGCATTCCAGGTGGCCACGTACATGAACTTGCTGTCGTCCGCGAGGATGGCATTCACACCAAATGACCCCTGTCCTTTAAAGAGTTTCAGGCAGGTGATTTCTTCCCCCGCAGGCACTTCAAACCCTTTGACTGGCGCAGCTATCGTATTGCCGTTGAAATCGATCTGGAAATTGTACAAAGACCTGTTTGTTGCGTAAAAGGCAGCGGGTCCCATGTTCCCTACAGCATAGAATTTCGCATCATTGATTTCCGGCGCGGTACTGATATTCACAGCGGCGATATCGGGCCTGTCGGGTGTTTGTGTATTGATCACATACAGGTGGCGTGCGGTGCCGGACACATCTTTGAAGAAGGCATATTTGTAAGCATCCGTTATAGTTGCGCTGTGCTGACCAAAGCCTCTTTCGATCCAAAGCAAATCCTTCCCGATATTATTCAAATTAAACCGGGCCGATGGACCGGCGTCGGCATATTTCCCCGCACGACTATTTTGCTGCTCGATGGTAACAAAGCGCCTGTTCAGCTCATCATAAAAACCGCCTTGTTTTCCATACTGCATATACACATACGGCGCTGCGCGATAGCCGGCAAGATCCACGGTAACTTTTCCCACAAAAAGGTTATCCGTGTTCCAGTACACTTCACCGTTGTTTACAAGCATCGCTCCATTGAAAGAGCCGGGCCAGAGGGCCTGTGGCTTAAACGTTTCGGGCGTAGCGCCGGCAAACATTTGCTGCAAAGTCTGAACCCTCCGGAAATCAGTATTCTGCACCGTCGCACCGGACGCTGATGTGATGATATACGTAAGCGCCGTACTGAAATAATGGATGGAAACAGGCGTTCCCGGCATTGGAGCTCCGTTGATCTTCGAATACACCGTACGGTAAGCCGTATCCCTAACCCCCGGGATAAACTCCGGTGCGCGGAAGATATCCACTTCAGTTGCACCGCTCATTTCATAAGCCACCATCCAGCCCGACGGAATTGGCGGCAGCACCACAACGGTGTATTGCATCAACGCTTTCAGCCCATTGGGCGCGGTAGCCTCAAATTCAAGGGTATAGGTTCCGGGGGGACGTGTAATAATCGTATCAATAGAGAGCGTCCTCGATAACGTATCAAATACACCGGCTGATACATAAAGCCGCCACAACCCTTTCAGTTCCGCCGGAGACGCATGGTACACGATCTCAGGTTGAATGGTCACTTCTCCCTGGCTCTGGTACACTTCAAACCGGGTTTGGGTACCGGCTGTATCTACGAAAAAGTCGGGAAGGTCGGTATAGGAATAGTTCCCTTTGTCTTTCACACATGCGGTGATGAACAGGATCGACAAAAGAAAGAAGGAAAAATATTTTAATGATTTCATTCCTGTGTTTTTTCTGGTTAAATACTGTTGAAAAGGCAGCCTATTCGCATTGGCTGCATATATCAATTACTATCCCGTTCTCATTCCTTTTCGGATTTCCCGGATTATTCCTGTTGTATTCCGTCAGGAATTCCAACGACCGTGAGGCAATGTAATATTGTTCGGCAATGGTGATGTTCTGAAAATTTCGTATTCCGGTCGCATCAATTACGAGTTGGTGTTTCACCTTGCTCCACTTGCCTGCGGACCAGAGCATATTATTGTCCCAGGTAACAGGTTTTGTGAGCACATCTGTCCAGATCAATGAAAATACCGGTGCTGAATTTACCACACCCGTTACTACCGGTCCGGGTAAAAAATTATCATCGGGCACCACCCTCAGCAGCAGCTTTGCCGAAGCATCTGTGAGGCGTGCCGTTCTGTTTATTTTCACAGGTATCGCTACGCGGAAGCCATTTCCCGGTATTTTAAAAGAAGTGGGCAACACATATTCGGAAGGTTGTGCGGTACTGGCCGGATCAACCTGCAGGGTGAATGTGCGCTCTTCAGGCGTAACCGTTCCCATCACCTGCGCATAAAGATTCACCACGGTATCACGTAAGGAATTCGGCCAGATGGCGAAAGAAAATACCAGCGAGTCGCCCAAAGCACCGTCGGCATTGTTGGCCGTAAGTAAGAGCCGGGCCTCCGACCTGAAAGCAGGATCAAGTTCATTCTTTTTGCACCCGGCCAATGATAGTACCGAAACCAGTACAATCAGGAAATATATTCGTTTATTCATTTCAGTTCGTTTTTAAATTATCAGAATCCGAATTCGAGTTCAGCGGGCGGTAAAGGCAGTACATACCGTGCGGAAGGATAGGTTCCATTTACACCAGGCACCGCCGTACCATTCCTTCTTTTGAAGTAGAAGAAAAGTTGCCCTTCCGATGGAAATTCTTTCCAGTATTCTTTCCTGATCTCCTCCTGAATCTGATCTGCGGTGAGGGATGCCGATAAAGGAGCGGTAACACCCCTGCTGGCACGAACAGCCGTGAGGTAACTGATGGCTTTGGCGGGATCGGTCGCTTTCAGGCATTCGGCCGCGATATAATACATTTCAGGGATCCTGATGAGTGGCATTCTCTTGGCGTACGCTTCAGTCATCCCATTGGGCTGATACAGTTTTCCGAAGAATATTTTCGGTGTGGGCAGGTTAGAAAGGTTCCGGATCAGGTACACAAGCCTGTAATCTGCGGCCCCGATGGAGCCTGACTCAAATTGTTGCGTCAGCCTTGCGGAATTGACCGTGAGTGTGGTCTGGAAACGGCTGGAATCCAGGATATCTGTATAATTGAGCGCTATATCGTTCATAAACAGGCCAAAAATATGCTCGGTGGTAAACACCCTGTTCCGGGCGGCTTCGTTGCTGGTAGCGATGGTAGACTGTGCCACCCATGGGAATTTCTGCCCGGCCACCGCAATCACGGCTTCTGCGGCTGGCAAAGCCTTATCAGTAGCGCCCACCCAGAGCTGCGCCCGGGCCTCCAGTGCTTTCACGGCGTAATAGTTGAAACGGAGCGACCTGTTCATGAGGTAACCGTTATCTATATCCGTAGTAATCGTTTCACCGGTGAGAATAGGATCGTTTCTGAGCGCTGCCTCAGCCGCTGTGATGTCTTCGAAGATCAGCTTCATCACTTCTGCGGCAGTAGACTTTCCTGTTACCGTAGTGGCGTATGTTTTGAGGTAGGGAATTGCAGGAAGGTCCGCGCCACCCGCAGCGTACGAGGTACCGAACAGGCGCAGCAGGTCGAAATGCAGGAAAGCCCTCAACCCCAAAGCTTCCCCTTTAATGATCTGGTAATTTTTTGGAAGGAACTTCGCGGTATCAACTTTTTCCAGTTCCTGGAGCAGCTTATTCACGTTCGCGATGGCATTGTACTGGTTGGCCCAAACGCTGTTGATGATGTTTT
>CAMLPA010000194.1 GCA_946481605.1 uncultured Flavihumibacter sp.
CTGTACTTATCCTTAATCGCTTTCTTATACGCTTCCATCGCCAGATCATACCCCGCAAAAGCACAAGTCATAATCAGCAAACTGGTCTTAGGCAGATGAAAATTCGTAATCAGCGAATCCGCGATAGAAAACTCGTAAGGAGGATGGATAAACGTATTGGTCCAACCTTCAGAAGGCTTCAGCAGTTTCTGCGCGGTAAAAGAAGATTCGATAGCCCGCATGGTAGTAGTACCTACGGAGCAGATGCGGTGCCCGGTTTCCCGTGCTTTGTTCACGAGCTTGCAGGCTTCTTCATCAATTTTGTAATACTCCGCATCCATTTTGTGTTTGCTGAGGTCCTCCACTTCAATGGGTCTGAAAGTACCCAGCCCGGTATGAAGTGTGATTTCTGCAAAACGAACCCCTTTAATTTCGAGGCGTTTGATCAGTTCTTTAGAGAAGTGCAGGCCTGCGGTTGGCGCTGCAACGGCGCCTTCATGTTTGGCGTAAACCGTTTGGTAACGTTCTTTATCGTCCTCGTCGGGTTTGCGTTTAATGTATTTTGGAAGTGGCGTTTCTCCGAGAAATTCCAGCATCTGGCGGAATTCATCATCGGTGCCGTCCCAAAGGAAACGGATGGTACGACCACGCGAAGTGGTATTGTCGATTACTTCTGCCACCAGTTCGTCGTTGTCGCCGAAATACAATTTGTTGCCAACACGGATTTTACGGGCGGGGTCCACGATCACATCCCATAAGCGGTTAGGCTTGTTGAGTTCGCGCAGCAGGAAAACCTCGATCTTCGCGCCGGTTTTCTCTTTACGGCCATACATACGCGCAGGAAAAACTTTGGTATTGTTAACGACCATGCAATCTTTGTCGTCGAAATAATCCAGGATGTCTTTGAAATTCTTGTTCTCGATCTGGCCGGTTTTGCGGTGCACCACCATCAAACGGCTGTCTTCACGTCTTTTGGCAGGATTTTGTGCGATAAGGTTTAAAGGAAGATCAAATTTGAACTGAGATAACTTCATATATGAATCACGGTTTATTGTAAATTTTCAGCCGCATGCAACAAACCGGGCGCAGAGGAAGTGTAGGATATCTGCAATACTACCTGATCTTACGGAACCAGGATTGTTCATGTTACGGCATGAATCAAAGCCCGCAAAAATAGTATATTTTTCTAATCTGGCAAAATTCTGCCATCGGCTATGGATTTTGGCTGCAATGATTATCTTAGTGGCGAGGCGCTTTTCTTGTAAGGAACTCATTTTCACCTTTTAATGTTTATCCTGTGAATCGGCCTTCCCTAAAAAAATGAAACGAGGATGAAAAAATTACTGGCCCTGGTACTGTGGGTGCTTACAGGAACTTCTGCAATTGCGCAATCACAAAAGAAATACCCCAGCTTACTTTGGGAAATATCCGGGAACGGATTAAAATCGCCATCCTATCTGTTCGGAACGATGCACGTGAGCAGCAAAATGGCCTTTCACCTGAGTGACTCATTTTACAACAGTATCCGCTCCGTGGATATGGTGGCGCTGGAACTTGATCCTCTGAAATGGCAGGATGAACTTTTTGTATCGCAGGACAAACAAAAGAAGTTGCGCAGTTTTTCCACGCAGGCTTCGGGTTTTTACATCATGGAAAAGTCGTTCCAACTTAAACGCTTTGAAGACGACCTCAAAAAAGCGCTGGGCGAGGAGCCGCTTGTATTAAACAGTCTGCTGTACCGGACCTACAAACAGCGATCAGATTTTGAAGAAGATACTTACCTGGACCTTTATATTTTCCAGACGGCCCGCAAAATGGGGAAGCGCTCCACCGGTGTGGAAGATTTTTTCGAAACAGAAAGGCTGATCACGGAAGCCTACCTGGATATGGCCAAGGAGAAAAAGAAGAAAACCGTGAATGAGGAAGAGCCTACCTACGATCTTGAAAAGAAAACGCAGGAAGCCTATCGTAAAGGCGACCTCGACGAGTTGGATTCCCTCGAAAAGAAAATGCAGCGCTCCGATGCTTTCATGGAGAAGTTCATGTTCCTGCGCAATGAAATTCAGGCCAACTCTATTGATACTATTCTCAAAAAGCAAAGTCTTTTCGTAGGTGTAGGCGCAGCACACCTTCCGGGCGAAAGAGGGGTGATTGAACTGCTCCGGAAAAAGGGCTATCAACTGAGACCCGTATTGATGCAGGACCGCGATGCCCGTCAGAAGGAAGAAATAGACCAACTCCATGTTCCGGTTAAATTCGAGGTGTTCCGGGAGGAACAGGGCTTATTTTCCGCCGAAACGCCCTGGGGAAAAATGTATAAGAAAGAAGAGGAGACCAGCGCTTACATGGGCTGGCAATACGCTGATATGCAGAACGGCGCTTATTACTCCGCCACGCGACTGGGAACACATGCGTGTTTAACAGGGTTTTCCGAAGAAGTGGTGATGAAGAAACTCGATAGCATGTTGTATGAAAGTATTCCGGGGAAAATCATTTCTTCCGAACCTTTCACCGAAAACGGCTATCGCGGTAAAATGATTGTGAACAGGACACGAAGGGGCGACACGCAGCAATACAAAATATTCATCACCCCCTTTGATGTATGGATTTTTAAAGTGAGCGGGTCCGGTGATTATGCCTCCGGCGAAGAAGCAAAGCGTTTCCTGGCTTCCGCGAAACTTCCAGGGAAAACTACGGGAGCATGGAAAATCATCGCTCCGCCTCGTGGAGGATACGCTGTTTCCATGCCCGCTTTTTCTACCACCGTGAACAATACCGCTGCCGATGGAAGAACTGAAATTACCGCTACCGATCCGGCTACTGGAAACGCGTATGCGCTGTGGAAACAAACCATTCAGCAATTGAGTTTTATTGAGGAAGACAGTTTCTACATTGGACTGGTAGAAGAAAGTTTTAAAAGGGGAGAACTGATCGAAAAAACGCTCTCCAGGAAACAAGGGAGCCACAACGGTGTTCCGTGTATCAACGCGCTCTATAAGATGAAAGACGACGGGTATCTCCGTGCACGTTTTGTTACCGCAGGCAACGATATTTATGTTTTGCTGGCAAGAAGCAGGCAGAAAGAAGCCGCACATGAGTCGTTCTTCTCGTCTTTTTCTGTTACGCCATACCGTTATAACACCTTTTACGATTACCGTGATACCCTGTTGGGCATTCAGGTGAAAATTCCCCAATTGCCTGACCTTGATCCGGAACTGCGTTCCTTGCTGCATAAATCAACTTCCGATGAATACCTCAACAGTATTCCGGATTATTTCCAATACCAGGAGAAAAAAAAGTACGCGCATTTTGAGGACAAAGAAACAGGTGAAGGGGTGTACGTTTCCCTCACTGAATTTCCCCGGTATTATTTTGTAAAGGATACGACTACTTTCTGGAAGAAAGAGCTGCGCGAAGAAGAGATCAGGGAAGATCTGATCCTGCATTCCAAGAAGATGGTTTCCCGACCCGACGGCGCTTCCGGCTATGAAATTATTTTACGTGATACAAATAGCCGCAAGCAGATCTGGCTGTTGGCCATGTTGCAGCAAAACCGCCTGTACAGAGTGTTGTACGCTTCCGACAGCGCGGCAGTATCCCCATTCGCCACCACATTTTATGCCTCGTTCCTCCCGTTGAAAGTGCCGGGAGAAAAGTTGGTGACGGAGCGCAAATCCTCCGTGTTTTTCGCAGACTATCATAGTGCTGATTCTGCAACCCGGAAGCGTGCCACAGAAGCGATTCCCTACGTGTATTTCGGGCCGGATGATGTGGACAGTCTCACGGCGAATATCAGGCGTTTACGCGTAGGCGATAAAGATTACCTTTCCCCGAAAACCAATTTCATCAAAGAACTTGGCTATATACGAGACAGCGCCGTAAACAACAAGCTTGTAGACGCCCTTTCAACTATATTTATCGCCTCCGGTGATACCACCGCAATGCAAAATGCCGTGCTGGAAGCCCTTGCCGCCAACCGCACGAAAGCTTCTTACGAATTGCTCGGCAAACTGCTCAAAGAAAGTCCGCCGGTGTACGAGGAAATGTATGAGTACGACCAGTTCTTCGGCAAACTCTACGATTCACTTCAGCTTTCAGCAACCCTTTTCCCTGATATGATGGACCTTTCCGCGGTGGAAGATTATAAACCATACATACAAGGGTTGCTCATCGAATTGTGTGATAGTAGCCTTCTGGATGCCGCCATCTATAAGCGTTACTTCCCCCAGATTTATGTAGATGCGCGGATGGAACTGAAAAAAATGCAGGTGGGCGATGAAAAAAGAATGGACCGCGAAGAAGAGGACGGGGATATGATAGAAGGCGGAGAAGAAGACCGTACAGGTTTGCCTGTATATACCTACGCACGTTTACTGGCGCCGTTTTACGCCCAAAACAACAATGTGCAACTCTATTTTAAAAGGTTACTTGAAGTGCGGGATGAACGGACGAAGCTCACCATCGCAACGCTGATGTTAGAACAGAAGATTCCGATTCCTGATACCATGTACCATTACCTCGCTTCCCGCGTGGTAACTTCCGCTGCCTGGTTGCGTGCACTGGAGAAACAGGGTATGGCCTCAAAGTTCCCTACGGTATTTAAAAAGCAGGTTGATATTTCAAGGAGTTTATTACTTGAGTCGGAAGGATATGAACAGTTCCACGCCGTGGAAATGAAGGGGCGTTCCTGGGGGGCGATAAAAGGCAGAGCGGGATGGGTGTATTTTTTCCGCTACAAGATATTGCCGGACGATGAATGGCAGATGGGACTTTCCGGAATTCAGCCTGCGAACGAAAAACTTGTAGATGTAAAAGGTGATCTTGTCCGGCTCACCAAAAAGACCATAAATACTGGCAAGCCACAGGAGGAGCAGTTCCAGGACCAACTGATCAGGCTCATTTATGAGCGCAGGGAGAGTTCCGCTGGTTTCTTTAATGAATATGACCGTTATTAAATCAATTGACCTTTTTCCATCCGGAGAATCCGGTCGCAAAAATAGCGCACCACTTCGCGGTCATGGGAAATAAACAATAAGGTGAGGTTGAACCTGGCTTTCAACTCATTCAGGAGATTGAGAACCTGGGCCTGAACGCTTACATCCAGTGCAGATACGGATTCATCGCAAACGATGAACTCCGGTTCCATGGAAAGCGCCCGGGCAATGGAAATCCGTTGCCGCTGTCCGCCAGAGAACTCATGCGGATATTTGGTGATGGAAGAACCCGGTAATTGTACGTGATCCAGCAGTTCAAGCACCCGTTTTTTTCTGGCGTTTCGGTCGGGGAAAATACCGTGTACCAGCATAGGTTCTTCCAGCAGCGCACCCACAGTTTTGGAAGGGTTCAGGGAAGAATAAGGATCCTGGAAGATCAACTGCATCTTCCGCCTGAGTTTTTTCCATTTGGCAGCATTCAGTTGGGAGATGTTTTCTCCTTCAAACCGTACCTCGGTTTCTTTTTCGGGCGCTACCAGGTGGAGCAGTGCTCTTCCCGTGGTGGTTTTCCCACATCCTGAAGGACCGGTTAAGCCCAAGGTCTCTCCTTTAAAAATATCAAAAGAGATATTGTCCACGGCCCTGAAAGCGGTTTTCTTTCCGTTTATAGCTGTCCGGTAGTGAAGCACGGACATATTTTTAACGGAGATCAATATGTCTTTTTCGGGTGGCGCAACAGGTGTTATGGCAGGAAATTCGCGGTGATACATTCCTGAAGCCATCAATTGCTGAACATTGGGGAGCGGTGTGCCTTTGGCATATAAAGCCGGGCGGCAGGCAAGCAGCGCACGGGTATAAGGATGTTCGGCCTGTGTGAAGATGTTGCTGGTGGTATTGTTTTCCACCAGCTCGCCCTTATACATGACGAGAATGCGATCGGCGGTATTTTCAACCAATCCCAGGTCATGTGTAATAAAAAGGATCGCGAGTTGCTGTTCCTGCTGCAACTGCCGGAGCAGGGCCACAATGGAGCGTTGCACATCATAATCGAGTGCTGTGGTGGGTTCATCGCAGATCAGCAAAGATGGACCGCAACTCACGGCCACGGCAATCATCACCCTTTGCTTCTGTCCGCCACTGATTTCGTGCGGGTATTTGTGGATGATTTTTTCAGGTTCGGGCAACTCCACTTTCCGGCAAAGCGCTATGGCTTTTTCCCGGGCTTGTGTATGCGAAATGCCCTGATGGCGCACCATCGCTTCCATGATCTGTTCTCCGCACGTGAGCAACGGGTTGAGCGAGGTCATCGGTTCCTGGAAGATCATGGCCGCTTCTTTACCGCGCAACGCAGCCATTTCTTTTTCCCCGGCATTCGTAACAGAAATAGCTGTATTGTTTTTGGTGTGCAGTACAATTTCGCCTTCATACACTGTTGTATTTCTATCTAGCAATTGCAGGATAGAAAGTGCGGTTACTGATTTACCTGAGCCGGATTCGCCCACCAGTGCCACCCATTCTCCTTTTTGGATGGAACAACT
>CAMLPA010000195.1 GCA_946481605.1 uncultured Flavihumibacter sp.
CGCAAGGTGTACCTGAATTTCCGGAACAACCTCATCATGCTTTGCAAAAACCTGCCTTACCATACGCTCCTGTACAAATTGCCTTTGCGTTTCGTACTGGATGGTATTTCTGCCTGGAAATCCCTGTTCGCCGGGCAACGGGCCTATTTCATCGCCATCGTGCAGGCACATTGGTATGTGGTGATCTGGATGCTGGGCAGCAAGAAAGGGAACCTTTTTCCGGTAAAACGAGGCAACCTGAAAGACGGCTGGTACAAGGGAAGCATTGTGTATCAGCACTTCGTAAAAGGAAAGAAAAAGTTCAGCGAAATATTTTTCTCGTAAAGGATGTTCATTTTTTGAACGGAACCTTTATTTTTGCACCGTAATCAAACAAGCACAATGGCACAGGAAATACAAGAACAACAGAGCCAGGATATTGCCAGCAACTGGGTGAACTCTTCCGTATTTTTATTTTACCTGAAGGTGTTCTGCATCATGGCATTCGTGCTGGGTGGTTGCTATACACTTTATCAGCACCGTTACAAAGGAACGCCCGATGTGGCAGTACCTGATAATACGCTGTACACACCGAAGTATAAATAGGTTTGAAAAAAAAAGTGCAGGAAAAATTTTGAAGTATTGAAACAAACCTTATCTTTGCACTCCCAAAACATTCAAACACAGTTCTTTATCAGTATGCGGAAGTAGCTCATTTGGTAGAGCACGACCTTGCCAAGGTCGGGGTGGCCGGTTCGAGCCCGGTCTTCCGCTCCAGGATTCCATCCGCAAAACGGATGGAATTTTTTTTGCGACAAAGTTTTTGAAGTATTTCATAACTGCATCGCTTAAACGAAGTTTCAGGTCGCAAGACCGGTTACACCCGGGTGGTGGAATTGGTAGACACGCCGGACTTAAAATCCTGTGGGCTGCAAGGCCCGTACGGGTTCGACTCCCGTCCCGGGTACATTCATCTCCTGAAATGGAGACAATAGGAACAGCTTAAAACTGTTCCTATTCTTTTTTATAAATGTTCAGTTTTCTGATCAGACTTTATCGGTGGCATAATGGCGGCAGTAGTAATCGCGCAGGTATGGGCATAAGGAAGCGTCTTCCCTTAATCTAATCCCAAAGCAGCCAGGTATCTTTGTTACAATGAATGGAGTTTATATCCCGGCCTGGTTCTTTTCCATCAGTTTCGCTTTTCTTTTGTTATCCAGGTATTTCCTTATCGGCAAATCAGCCAGCACCATTACCAGGTAAGCCATTACCAGCACAAGTATTGTTCCTCCTGCAATTATTAAAACAAGCGTTGTATTGTCCGGCTTCTTATTGGTGAAGTAGTTGCCGAAAATCCATAATACAGCATAGTGTGTCATGTATAATGGGTAGGATATTTTTCCTGAAAACAGACACAATTTTTTGAACACTTTATTTAAAACGGCCCCTGCGCCCAACGCGATCAACAACGGGAAATAACACAATACCACCAGTAGTTCGGTTAACCAGCTCCATGGTGTGAACGGCATAAGAAAAGCCATTGCGAGCAATACGGCCATGCCCGCGAAACCCAGTTTGTTGCGGATGATCCAGTTGGAGCGATGGATCAGTATTCCTGCAAGAAAAGAGTAGGCTATTCTTGCAAAACCATCCAGGAAAGTAGGTCCGCTCCAGCCGCCCAGTAAATTTCCGGAGCTGTAGCTGACATAAGACAATGCAATACCAGCAAGGATAACAAGCACTATAAGTGCATTTCGTTTGATTTTACAAAGTATAAAAGCGTATGCTATATTGGCTACATATTCCCAGAACAGCGACCAGGAAGGTGCGTTCAGCCCGAAAAGATTAAATCCGCGCTCTTCCATTACCGGGAAAGGGATCAGCAATGCAGAACATACAAACAGCAGGATGATTTTTCCAGCACTGTACAATGCAGGATTTCCGCCAAAAGGGTCAAACAAAAAAGCAACTAAACCCAGCACCGATCCAATCACCACCAGTGGATGCAACCGGATGGCCCGTGCTTTAAAGAATTCCAGGATGCCCATTCGTTGGATACGGTCGTCATAAGCATAGCCGATCACGAATCCTGAAAGGCAAAAGAAAAAGTCTACAGCCAGGAAGCCGTGCGCAATAAAGTTCTTGCTTAAATCAGGATGAACCCATTCCATAAAATGAAAGACAACCACCGCCAGGGCGGCCACACCTCTTAAGCCATCCAGTATTTCGTAGTGTGGTTTGGCTGTTGTGATTGTTGTGCCTGCTTGATTCATATTGCAATAATAAGTTGTTTCAGCGGGTGAAAACGGTTGCTGGGGAATGGTATCGTTTGCGTATTTTCAAGGTGAATCATTCGGGGTATAGCAGGAACTGTCCCAAATTTGAATGGCATTCGGATAATCCTTATATCTTCGTAGGTATTTACCCCCATATCCCCGTTAACCTCTCGCTTATGGCAGCTATAAAAATGAAGGATGCTCCTGTTGCTTTGTTGGATAGCGATAGTTATTGCCATGTAGCGGACTTTTTAGCAGGCCTTTACCCCGTGTCTGATCATTATAAAAAGTTCCTGAGCGATAAGATATTCCTACGTTCACTGAAAAAAGGTGAGATGCTGGTGAAGAAAGGAGAAGTGTGTTCTTTTATTTGTTTTATCCGCAGCGGACTGATCCGCGGATTTATTGAATACAGTAAGGGGGACATCACCACCTGGATCAGTTGCGAGAACGAACTGGTTACTTCCATTACAGGGTTCTTCAAAAATCAACCTGCGAAAGAAAATATCCAGGCGATCGAAAACTGCGTTGTGGAATGTATTCACGCAGAAGACCTGATGCTGTTGTATGAACAATGTCCGGAGCAGCATATCATTACCCGGCTGGTACTGGAAAATTATTACCAGGATGCGGAAGCAAGGGCGTTCATCGCCCGTCTTCCAACGGCCATGGAGAAATACGATGCACTTTTTCTTTCCGATAGTTACCGGAACATCCTCCAGCGCGCGCCTTTAAAATATGTCGCCTCTTTCCTGGGGATCCGCCTCGAAACATTAAGCAGGCTCCGTCAGCAGAAAAGCCAGGGAAAATAACGGTCACGGCGTAGTTGCAGCTTTCTGAAAATAGTTGTGCATAAATAGCAACTGGTATTGAACGGCGTTGAGCCAGTATGCCCAGTTGTGTACGCCGGGGCGCGTGAGGAAATCATGTGGGATATTCCTGTACAACAATGCTTCGTGCAATTTCATGTTCACTTCATAGAAAAAATCTCCGGTGCCGCAATCGATCATGATGTCCAGTGCATTTGGCGTGAGCAGGTGCAACTGGTTCATCACGGTATGTTTTTCCCAATATTCGGGGTGTTCGGAATATTTCCCGATGCGTTTCGTCATTTCCCAGTTGTTGGGGAAAGGCCTGATGTCTACGCCGCCGCTCATACTTCCTGCTGCGCCGAATAAGTCCTGGTGCCTGAAAGCGAGGTACAGCGCGCCATGGCCGCCCATGCTCAGTCCGTTTATGGCTCTTCCTTTTCTGTTACTGATGGTACTGAATGCGGAGTCTATAAAAGGGATGAGTTCTTTGGTGATATAGGTTTCATATTGATAGGATGGGTCGATGGGGCTGTCCCAGTACCAACTACTGAAACCGCCGTCGGGGCAAACGATCAGCATGTTGTGTTGATCGGCGGCCTTTTCGAAACCTTTGGCTTTGGTGAGCCAGCCGGAATAATTGTCGCTGTAACCATGGAGGAGGTAAACCACTGGGATTTTGGTGCCTTGTCTATAACCCGAAGGCTTGATCACGGCCGCTTTGATATGTTTTTTCATGGACGGGCTGTAGGTGAGCACGGTATCTACGGAAGCCGCTAAGGAGGATAGCTGAAGCACAAGAAGGGTGATGGCCGGAAGGATGATTTTTTTGAATGTGTTACTGCTCATGCCGAAGGTTTAAAAATATATTGTGTGTTTAATTGATTAAATTACTGGTTCATCTAAATGCTTTCACCATGGACCAACGTATCATTAATCTCTTCGACGAATATACACATAAGCCACTCAAACGCGATGAGTTCCTGCGTCGCCTGGCGGTACTTACCGGAGGAATGGCAACAGCTTTGTCTATTCTTCCCAAACTGGAACTGAATTATTCTAACGCCGATACCACTTCAAACGACCAAGACAAAATCATCACGGAACGCATCACGTATCCCGGGAAAGATTGTACCATGAAAGGTTATCTGACCCGTCCCAATGCTAAAGGGAAATTCGGAACCGTGGTGGTGATCCATGAGAACAGGGGATTGAACCCACATATTGAAGATGTAACGCGCCGTGCGGCCCTGGCGGGTTTTGTGGCCCTGGCGCCCGATGCGCTCGCACCGCAGGGTGGTACGCCTTCCAATGAAGACGAGGCCCGGGGCTTGTTCGGGAAAATCGACAACGCACAGAACCTCCAAAACTTTATCCTTGCCTTCGATTACCTGAAATCAAGGCCGGAATCCAATGGGAAAGCTGGTTGCATCGGATTCTGCTGGGGTGGGGCGATGGCCAATCAACTGGCCGTTCATGTGCCCGACCTGAAGGCGGCGGTTCCTTTTTACGGTAGGCAGGCCGATGCCGCGGATGTGCCGAAAATTAAAGCTTTCCTGCAGTTGCATTATGGAGAAATGGATGAAAGAGTGAATGCCGGAATCCCCGCTTATGAAGCCGCTTTAAAGGCAGCCGGGGTTAAATATGAATTGTTTATTTACAAAGGCGCGCAACATGCGTTCCACAACGATACTGCACCTACCCGGTACAATGAGGAAGCCGCGAAACTGGCCTGGAGCAGGGCGATTGAATTGTTCAGGAAAACACTTTCCTGAGTTGTACTTACAGTAAAAAATGAGGCTGTCTCAAAAATAAAATAAAGCCTCATAGCATAGCATAAGCAAAAATTGTCTCTATCAGGGACCCGATTAAAAAGAGGGTGTATCGTCTTTTGATACACCCTCTTCATTTTTTCTATATGTCCTTGTTTAACGTTTGATCATTTTTAATGTTTCCATCGTCTTACCATTTTCATCGTTGATCCTGATGATGTACAGGCCAGACTTGATGTTAGAAGGAACATGCAGTTTAACCTGTTGTGTACCTGCTGAAAGTTGTTTCAGGTCTTGTTTCATAATGATTCTCCCGAACAGATCACAAACCGTAACAACCATAGCTTGTGCGGGTCTGTTCATATTGAAACGGATGTTGAGTTCGGAAGTGAACGGGTTAGGATAGCCTGAAACATTGTTGATTATCAGCATACCATTGTTAACATCCGGCACCTGAGCCAGGTTGAGTGCGGTGGTCATTGTCGCACCGGCAGTAACAGTTTCCGTAACAACGGGTGCCGTTGCATTCAGGTTTGGTGCACCTTCAATAGCCAGGGCATTCAGGTATCCGAAATTAGTGAGTCCGTAAATGGTGATCAGTACATTTCCATCAGCATCCGGAACAATCCCTTCAATTTTTACGGTATTGCTGGTATTGTTGCCGGCATCGAGCGCTACCGCTTTATTGCCGATTTTGTAGCCTGTGCTTACACCGGTTTGCGGGTTCGCCCTGCTGCCAAAGAACACAAAACTGTACTTATGGGTAAGGGTGAGGCCTGATATCCTGATTTTTGCGGTATCCGCGTAGTTCAGGTAGTAGAAACTCTTCATTACATTATCAGGGTACACACCAGAGTTATTGCCAGTTGTAGTACCATAGAAGTTGAAACCACTGAACTCCTTCACCAGGTTGAAGTTGATGCCTGTTGCCTGACCCTGGTCGTTCAGCATGTTAGGCAGTACGAAGCCTTCGGCCATGATGGTGTTCGTGTTGTTCCAGTTGCCAAGTTGGGCCGGAGCATTGGGCGAACCATCGTTCATGTTCAGGTTAACCACATAAGCCACCGTGCTTGCCGCCGCGGTATTGCTGAACGGTGTTACACCTGAACTTACGGTTGCTCTTACCTGGTAGTACCTTACTGCTCCTGCAGACAAGCTGGCATCGGTGTAGGTGAGGGTGCCGGTGGGCACATCGCCTATTTTGCTGTAGCTGCCTGCTTCGGAGGTAGAACGGAACACTTCGTAACCTGTTGCGCCTACAGTAGCGCCCCAGTTCAGGCGGATCTGTGTTTTAGAGATACCCGTAGCCGTGAGGTTGGTGGGCGCCACAGGGGTGGTGCTGCCCAGCGGGTAAGCGTCTATGACCAGTGCACCCAGGTACGCGTTGGCAGAAGAACCCGATTTCAGCACCGTGATCAGTATCTCACCGTTGCTGTCGGGGGAGATGCCATCCAGTTTACCCACATTGCTGGAGTTGTTGGTGGCGTCCACTTCCACGGAGTTGCCGTTTACAGTATAGCGGGTGGTGAGCGGTGTGGAGAAGTTGGCCCTGCTCGCGAAGAAGGAGAGGTCGTACTTCTTGTCTGCCGACAGGCCACTCAAACG
>CAMLPA010000196.1 GCA_946481605.1 uncultured Flavihumibacter sp.
TTCAGGTGATCGTCCATACCACCACTTCTTCGCCCAGTACTACGCCATGTAGTTGCAATGGGAAGGGCTGCTCTAACATAAAAACGCCATCCATCAACACATTCCGGTCGTCCTGAAAACTAAGGGAGCGCACCAGCATCTGTTTGCGGAAATCCACGTTGCCCAGGCCATACCATTTGAACATGGCTTCTTTGGCGCTCCAGATTAATGTGGCGCACAATGCTTCGGGGTCACCGTGAAAAAACGGTAAGGAACCCGCTTTTTTCACCCAGGCATCAAAGTGAACCAGGGCATAAGCATCCAGGAATTTTCCTTTCAGCTTTACGGTTTTCTCCGTAATCTTTTCCACATCAACCCCCACTCTTCTATCGCGGCTCACCACTACCGCGGCCAGGTTGGCGCAGTGGGAAATGGAGAAATGAAAGGCGTCGCCTGGTAAGAAAGGCTTGCGTGTGGGCGCCACGGCTATTTCGTGCGAAGGAAAATCAGGGAAAAGCTCCTTGAGCAGGTAACGCCCGGCAAGGTGTTGCAAACGCTTCTGCGGGTGCGCGATCTCCCGTTGTACCGAAGCTTTCTGCTGGAAAAATGTTTCTTCCTCGGCAATTTCCCATACTGCAAGCTTTGTTTCCCGCTGCGGTTCTTTAATGAGTATCAGTGGCATAATGAAATTCTTCCGGCAAATTCGGCAATTCCCGGCAAACGGGGTAATATTGCACGAATTATAGAGAACAAGCGGTATGATTTTATCTGACAAGCGCATCCTGGAAGAAATAGCGAAAGGCACCATTTTAATTGAACCCTACGACAGGAGCAGCCTGGGAAGCAATTCCTACGACGTGCACCTGGGCAAACACCTGGCCACGTACAAAGACACGGAACTGGATGCCCGCAAACACAATACCATCGAACATTTCGAGATTCCCGAAGAAGGAATCGTGCTGCAGCCAAACGTTCTATACCTCGGCGTTACCGAAGAATACACGGAAACACATGCACATGTCCCCTTCCTGGAAGGAAAATCATCCACGGGAAGGCTCGGAATAGATATTCATGCCACAGCCGGCAAGGGCGACGTAGGTTTCTGTGGCAACTGGACACTGGAAATATCCGTGAAACAACCAGTGCGCGTGTACCATGGAATGCCCGTTGGCCAACTCATTTACTTCCCCGTTGAAGGTGAAATTGAAGTAAAATACAACCAGAAACAAAACGCCAAATACAGCGGCCAACCCAACCGCCCCGTGGAAAGTATGATGTGGAAGAACAAGTTCTAATTTAGCTGCCAGATCGTGAAGTTCAGAATGGAAGCGAAACTCACCCAACTAATATAAGGTACCAGCAACCAGGCCGCTGTTGAAGATATTTTGCCAAAGCGGAAGATGGTGAGCAGGATCAGCAACCAAAGTACAACGATCCAGCCCATCGCGAAGCCTAAGGCATGGAACCTGAAAAAAATCATCGACCAGAAAAAGTTGAACATGAGTTGTACCGCATAAATGTACAAAGCGCCTTTTTTACCAGGCGTGCTGTCCGGCTGCTTCCAGATCAGGTACATGGCGATTCCCATTAAAATATAAAGACTCGTCCACACAGGGCCGAACAACCAGTTGGGCGGCTGGAACCAGGGTTTGTTCAATGTGCTGTACCAACCCTGTATCTCAGGCGTTGTAAAATAACTGCCGGTAAAGCCAACCGCTAAAGGAATAAGTAGTGCTATCAATAGTTTCATACTGCCGGTTTGAACAATGTTTGCAAGGTTTGTACCACGGTGCGTGGTCATCATCATATGGCTTCCAGTCCGTGCTTCCTGTACCAGGCCATCAGTAACCCGATCACTTCATCATAACTCCGGATACCGGAAGATTGTTCATTCGCCCTGAGATAAGCATCATAGAAGCTGTCTACCATCGGTTCAAGTACGGACCGGTGTTCATCCAGGAACTTCTTGTAAGCAGCCCTGTCTTTTTTCACCTGGGGATGCGCATTTTCAAGAAATCCTTTGGCCAGCGCACTATCCCTTCTTCTTAATTCACGCATCCCGTAAAAAAACATATCATAATAGATCGAATACCGGAAGATAGTACTGGGCGATGATTTACAGGAAAGGTACCCCACGAAATTCGCTTCCGCCTCACTGGAAATACCCACCTGGTGCGCAATCTCATGACAAGCCACGGCAGGTTGGTAGAAATATGGAATGGTCCGGTTCAGGTGCGCTTCATTCGTGAAAGGATTCAGGTAACCGGAAAAACCGGTATAATTTCCCACCCTTCCAAACAGGGATCTTTTCAGCGACATATTATGAAACGCAAGTTCAGGAATAGTCTTCGCCAGCACATTGTATGCTTTCTGTACTTCTGTGCGCATGAAACGCATCTTTTTCAGTGAATCTCGGTGCGCTTCATTAACCAACCTGGCTTCCACAGTAAGTTTGGAAGAGATTCTTTCCATTACCGTAACCAGTTCGGCCGTTTCATAAGAGTGAACATCCAGCTTTAATACCTCACGCACCCCAAGCCTTGAATAATTCAATCCCCACAACGTATAGAAACAGATATAGATCGTTACAGCGAAACCTCCGGCCTGCTTCAACATCAGTATGCCCCATTTTTCAGGTAATTGCCGTTTCAGTATTCTCTTGATCCAGCGCACAAGCCACCATATAACGGTAAGGGGTATCAGCACATACAACGCATCGCCCAGGCTGAAAGGAAGCCAGCCGAATACGGTACGGAGCAGTCGCGCAAGCGGTGGATAAACCCCATTGGAATAATACCGTTCCACCAACGGATGGTGTACGGAAAACCATTTGATACCGATGACCAGCACTATTGCCACGATCCATTTCCAGGGGAATTTTCCTTGCTTCATACCTTTCTGTTCAACCAAGTTGCAACAAACTTACAACGCCTTCTGTTGGGAAAACCCGTATTTTTAAAAAACTACCTAACATCACAAAGAAATAATGCCGTATGGACATCACTTTTAACCAACAGGAAGACACCATGAAACTGGCATTGTCGAAACTACGCCGGCACCTCGACGAAGTTTGTCTGGGTGGCGGTAAGAAAGCCATCGCCAAACAAAAAGAGCGCGGTAAACTAACGGCCCGTGAACGCATCGCCTACTTGTGTGACAAAAACGCTCCGGTAGTAGAGATCGGACAACTGGCGGGCTTTGGTATGTACGAAGCCGAAGGCGGATGCCCTTCGGGCGGTACCGTAGCCGTAATGGCTTATGTGAGCGGACGGCAATGCCTCGTAGTCGCGAACGACCAGACGGTGAAAGCGGGAGCCTGGTTCCCCATTACAGGCAAGAAGAACCTGCGCTTACAGGAGATCGCCATGGAAAACCACCTGCCCGTTATTTACCTCGTAGACAGCGCAGGTGTTTACCTCCCGATGCAGGATGAGATTTTCCCCGATAAAGAACATTTTGGAAGAATATTCCGCAACAACGCGAAAATGAGCGCAATGGGCATCACACAGATTGCCGCCGTAATGGGTGCCTGCGTAGCTGGTGGTGCATACCTGCCCATCATGAGCGATGAAACCCTGATGGTGACCGGGAAAGGCTCAATTTTCCTTGCCGGCCCCTATCTCGTAAAAGCTGCCATAGGTGAAGAGGTTGATGCGGAAACATTGGGTGGCGCAGAAACACATACCTCCATATCAGGCATCGCCGATTATAAGTTCGATACAGAAGAAGCATGTCTTGACCAGGTGAAGCGGATCATGGATAAGATTGGTGCTCCGGCTAAAGCTTCTTTTGACAGAACCACACCCGTTGCGCCGGGAAAAAACCCCGAAGAACTGTACGGTGTTTTTCCTTCAGACGGAAGCAAACCCTACGATATGATGGAGGTGATAGAACGGATCGTGGATGCCGGAACCTTCGATGCATTCAAGTCAGATTACGGCCAGACCATTCTCTGCGGATACGCCCGCATTGATGGATGGGCAGTAGGCATCGTGGCCAACCAGAGAAAGATCGTGAAGAGCAAGAAAGGTGAAATGCAGATGGGTGGTGTGATCTATAACGACAGCGCCGACAAAGCAGCCAGGTTTATCCAGAATTGTAACCAGAAAACTATACCCCTCGTTTTTCTCCAGGACGTCACTGGTTTTATGGTGGGTTCCAGGAGCGAGCATTCGGGCATCATCAAAGATGGTGCGAAACTGGTGAACGCTGTGGCCAATTCCGTAGTGCCTAAAATCACAATCATCATCGGTAACTCTTACGGCGCGGGCAATTATGCCATGTGCGGTAAGGCTTATGATCCGCGTTTCATCTATGCATGGCCCTCTGCGAAGATCGCGGTGATGGGCGGCGAACAGGCTGCTAAAACATTGTTGCAAATCCAGGTTTCGGCGATGAAGGCCCAAAACAAAACTGTAGCCCCGGAGGAAGAGAAGGAACTGCTTGATAAGATCAAAGCAAAATATGAAATCCAGACCTCACCCTATTATGCAGCAGCAAGGCTTTGGGTGGATGCAATTATTGATCCGATGGATACCCGGAAAGTTATCTCTGAAGGATTATCCGCAGCCAGTCATAACCCGGAAATCGCCCCATTTAAAACAGGGGTATTCCAGGTGTAGAAATTTAAGCAATCATTTTACAATACTGATTATCAATTAGATATTTCGGACAATTCAATAAAATAAAACAACTGCTTTTTTATTTCAATCCTTAGTTTTGCCGCTCAAACGAATACAGCAGAATGACCACTAACCAAATCACGATATACACGGATGGCTCTTCGAGGGGCAATCCCGGGCCCGGAGGATACGGCACCTTATTGATGTGGGGTGATAAAGTAAAAGAGCTTTCCCAGGGTTTCCGTAAAACGACCAATAACAGAATGGAACTCTGGGCCGTAATCGCGGGCCTGGAGCAATTGAAAAGAACGGATCTTCCAATTGTAATTTATTCCGACAGCCAGTATGTGGTGAACGCGGTTGAAAAAGGCTGGCTGAACGGGTGGATCGCGAACAATTTTAAGGGGGGGAAGAAGAACCCGGATTTGTGGCGTAAGTATTATGAACTCTCACGTTCATACAGAATACGCTTCGTTTGGGTGAAAGGGCATGCGGATAATCCTTACAACAACCGATGTGATGAGTTGGCTACGCGTGCCGCCGATGGCAGGGATTTACTGGTAGATTCTGGGTATGAAGCGGGTGCGTGATTTTATAAGCGTTTCATGGAAGCGGGAGTTGGTTTCTCGCAACGGCGCTACGACGCAACGTTTTAGGACCTTTTATTCGCTAAGAGACACGTAGACTAATGGAAAATGCCTGTTGGGCTGTATAAATAAAAATGGGGTATCAAAAAAATTGATACCCCATTTTATTTATGGATTGATATTCCAAACTTAATACATACTCTACCTACCCTGCTGTTTCCACCTTCTTTACTTCTTTCATTCCATTGATGAAGAAATACCCGCCAAATAATACTACGGAGAAGAATACTGTAGAAACAAGGCTTCCTTCATAAAAAGGAACCGCATCGGTATAACACATCACCAGGCCATCCCATGTTTTAGGGCGATTCAAACCGGCTCCTTCCAGCCATACAAAAAAGTTGGATGCCAGGAAGAACAGGGTTGGACCAACGATAGTGGCCGCTACTATCTTGAAAACTTTCAGGTCGCGAAGCAGAAAACCGACGAGGGTAAGTCCGGCAAACAGGATATAGTTCGTAAACTGTCCTTCATAAAACCCCTGCATGGAAAGCCACCCCTGCGTGTAAGCCAATTCATAAAGCAAATCTGAGATAAACATAGAAAGCAGTGGGAGCGCAAACGCGAACTTCCTGTCTTTAATAACGGCACCACCAAAAAGCGCCATGGCGATCTGCGGGGCAAAACCAAGCGGACGTTCAGGTACAAGCCGGTAAAGTGCCGCAAGTACTACCATCACAACAAAAATAACTATGGTGGATCTGTTCAGTTTCATGCTTCTGTTTTAACGTTCTGATGCAAAAGTAACCAATATTCTTTTCCTTATACCACGTTTTTTCACCGTGGAACACCCGCGATAAACACGGTGGCCTGGGCCTTACCCACCAGTTCATAAGGGGTACCAGCCATTACGAAAACCGCGCCCCCGGTGGCCAAAGGCAATACCGTATCACCGCTTACCAGTTCAACTTGCCCTTTCTGCACAAACACGACTTCCGCCGAATAACTTTTATGCGACCATTTCCCACCGGTGGCCAACTCCACTGCGTTAATCGAAAAATCCGGTACCGGGCATGGGTATTCGATGGAACCGTCTTCTCCTGCTATAGGTTGCATCACTGCGGGCATTACTTCTTCGAAAGAAGTGTGCCTGATGAGTTCGGCCACATCAATATGCTTCGGCGTTAACCCGCCACGCAGCACATTATCTGAATTGGCCATCAGCTCCATATTCTGCCCTTCAAGATAAGC
>CAMLPA010000197.1 GCA_946481605.1 uncultured Flavihumibacter sp.
TCCTTTTTCACGGGCATATTTCACGGCGGTGATCTTTCCTTCAATACCACGGTGCCCGAAGCCGGGAGCTACCAGCAGCCCATCCAGGTCACTCAGTTTTTCGTCTACATTGTCATCTGTAATGAACTCACTGTGCACGTTCACCACCTGCACTTTGCATTCGTTGATGGCGCCGGCATGTACAAAGGATTCCAGGATGGATTTATACGCATCCTGCAGTTCAATATATTTCCCGATCAGTCCGATCGTAACTTTTGATTTGGGGTATTTCAGCTTATCCAGGAACTCCTTCCATTTGCCCAGTTCAGGCTCATGGTAGTTGGTGATGTTCATTTTCTTCAGGCAGAAAAGATCCAGCTTTTCGCGCATCATCATCAGCGGCACTTCATAAATGGTAGGCGCGTCGGTCGCTTCAATCACCGCGTCGATCTTCACATTACAGAAAAGCGCGATCTTTTTCTTGAGTTCATTGCTCAGCGGCTCTTCGGAACGGCAAACGATCACATCGGGATGCACACCGTTCTCGCTCATCATTTTAACACTGTGCTGCGTGGGCTTTGTTTTCAGTTCCTTCGCCGCCTTCAGGTAAGGGATCAGCGTAAGGTGCACCACCATACAATCTTCTTCCGGCAGTTCCCATTGCAACTGACGCACGGCCTCAATGAATGGCAGCGACTCAATATCGCCTACGGTACCGCCTATTTCAGTAAGAATGATATCATATTTACCATCAGCGCCCAACTGGAGCATCCGCCGTTTGATTTCATCGGTGATGTGCGGGATTACCTGCACGGTTTTACCGAGGAAAGCGCCTTCCCTTTCCTTGTTGATCACATGCTGGTAAATACGACCAGTGGTAACGTTGTTGTTCTGAGAGGTGAAAATACTCAGGAAACGCTCGTAGTGACCGAGGTCAAGATCGGTTTCAGCGCCATCTTCCGTTACATAACACTCTCCGTGCTCGTAAGGGTTAAGCGTACCCGGATCCACATTGATATACGGATCGAATTTCTGAATAGTAACCGACAATCCACGCGCCTGCAGCAGTTTGGCCAGCGACGCGGCAATGATTCCTTTTCCCAACGATGATGTAACACCTCCTGTAACAAAAATGTACTTGGCCATGATATGATATTCTCTGATTATATAAACACTTAGTAAGCCGTATCTTATACTTTATGCTATTTTCCGGCAAAAAAAATCCCCGATACCAAATTGCTTTGCGTATCAGGATAAATGCGGTAATAATATAAAGGAGTGATTTCTACCCAGCTTGCTGACCGAAGGATTGCAAAGAATGCATGAATTTCCCGGAGGTCGTGCAAATCTACGGCAAATATTCCGGGCGGAAAAATTGGCTGGCGGGTTGAAAAAGAATTGCTTAGAAAATGAAAATATTTTTTGAAGGAATGAAAACAGCGCTTATTTTTGCACTCCATTTACGGATTGGCCTATAGTATAATGGTAGTACGACAGATTTTGGTTCTGTTTGTCTTGGTTCGAATCCAGGTAGGCCAACAAAAAAAGGACAAATTAGTTTTATGCTGATTTGTCCTTTTTCGTTTGGGGAAAAGCGCTTAAAATATTGCTTTGTTTAAAAAAGCAGCCTGTATACGCTCCTGCTCCGCTCTGGATAAATTATATTTCGTTGCTACAGCTTTCCATGTATTTACCGAAGCCACCACCTGCTCAATTATTTCATTCGCTCTTAGCGCAGCAATTCTGAAATATTTTGCGACACTTAATGCCAAAGGCAATTCAAGCGCATTGTCATCTTCCGAAATATTCAGGTGCAGCCCCGCTCCATATTCATTTGGGTTCATATCGTATGCCGGTGATAAAATCCATCCCGCCGCAGTCAACAGGAAGCCATGGTTTCTTAAATGATCGTCAGTATTTTTTACGCAGATGCTGAAAACGATTCTTCGCCACAATTCTTCCAGGTCGGACGCCACACTCGCGCCATTTCTTATAATAAACTCTGCTAGTTCCAGGTAGCTTGCACCCGCCGCTCTTTCGCCATCAGCATATCCCAACAAGGTCATGGCTGAAGCAAAATGAAGCCTTTCCCCGGTGGCAGTCCGGTCAAATCGCCTGGTAAGGTAAGTATTGAATTTATTGCTGAACTTTTGAACCCTTCCCGCCGCAACTGTTATTCCAGCGTTCATCGCCAACTCATTTACTACCATTTCCCATGCACCCATATCATATTCATCGTTTCTACTTGGAAATTTAGCTATCCATAAAAAACCTTCTGAATCTAAAATACTCGCCTTGGGCCTTGCGCCACCCAACGACCCTCCCGGCGCAAGCAATAAATTAACCCATTTAATGTATTCGGGATCCTCGGTATTGTCTTCCTCAAATTTCAGACTTGCCTGCTCCAGTTCTCTTAATGATGTCCACGGTGGCGCAGCCATTTGTCTATTGCCATCTAAAAACTCGCCCGATTCTTCTGTTTTAAATCGTAGCGCGCCCATTCTATGGCGGTCAAATACGCCTAAGAGGAAATCAGATTCGAGCATTGTGCGCGGCGCCCTCTCTTCTATTTTTGCCATGGCGCGTTCTCTTTTTTGCATAAGCACACGCCCCCAACGGTCCGGTGAAGAATCCAGAAAGATGCCGAAATTTGGTTTTTCATCCTTGGGGTAAAATGCGCCGGAGTATAACTGCAAATCCGGGTCAAGCATTTGTGAAAATCCAGCTTGAATCCATTCTGCTGAATACTCAAAAGAGAAGGTTTCTTTTCCCTTAGCCTGCGTAGCATTGAGTCGCCCCAACAACTTAGGCGCATGCTCAAGCCCCTGCCAATCAGCATATACCAGTATCTGCTTTTTTAACTGTATAACTGCCATGAATAAGTGCTTTTATTTTTTAGGGGCTCTTTCTTTGACCAGCAAGTTATTGTCCTGAAGTTTTCTTCCCAACTTATCATCTTCTGCTACTTTCAGCAAATCCTTTTCCAGTCCTAATACAAACAAAACCATTCCGTAATTGCCTATAGCAACTCCGGCAGACCCGTTTTCCATGGAATACAAAGTCTTCCTGCTAACGCCAGCTCTTTCAGCCACCTGCGCCGCACTAAGCTTTCTTCTGAGCCTGGCTAACTTTATGTTTTCACCAAGTTCTATTAAGATTTTCTGAACGGAAGGAAGAATGGAACTTTGCTTCATAACGGGTAATATAATGAGCAAATATAATAAATAATGAGTATTATAATACACATTATAACAATGGGATATCAATGACAAATATTGAGTTTGTGCCTAATCCACCAATCAC
The DNA here is from genome assembly GCA_946481605.1 of uncultured Flavihumibacter sp. Next base: position 3,283 of record CAMLPA010000197.1, read on the forward strand.
CAGCCCTGAAAAACCAACTCAACCTTTGTACCATTTGCTAAATGGTTCACATCCAGTTTTACCGGCGACTTATTTATCCCCGCAGTGCGCTCCAACCGCTTTTTTGTAAGTGCAAGGCCAAAAGAAGGGTATTCACGTTGTATAACTTTAGTTTCAGCACTCAGTGGCTGCCCATTATCCGTGATGGTGCACACAAGACTATCTCCTGCTCTCCGGATATGAATATCCAGTACACCACGAATATCAGCAGCATGATCAAATGCGTGTTTAAAGGCATTTTCAACAAAGGGCTGAAGCACCAGAGAAGGAATAAAAGTATCCTCCGTATTGATTTCCGGATCTACACGAATAGTGTACACTGGCTTATGAACGAAGCGCAACGATTCCAGTTCAATATACATCCGGAGCGCGTCCAACTCCCGCTCCAGGCTGATCTGTTTCTGATCGGAATGCTCCAGGATCATGCGCATCAGGCGTGCGAACTTGGTAAGGTAGTCCCTGGCTTCCGAAGGCTTATTTTGTGTGATGAACTGGCTGATGGAAGTAAGGCAGTTGAAAATGAAATGTGGATTCATTTGCGCGCGGAGCGCTTTCAGTTCGAGGTCAGCGATTTCGGTGCGGAGCTCTGAACTGAGTTGTGCCACTTTGGTTTTCTGGAATTTCCTGTACAGCAGGAAAAGCAGGCCGCCGGAAAGCACCACGATGCCACTGATAATCAGGATACTGCTCCGGATATTGCGCTGCCGGAGCAGGGAAGCCCTGTGCCGCTCTTCCAGCAGTTGTTTCTCAGTTTCATTTACAAATTCCGTTTCCTTGATGGCGATTTCCTGCCGCCTGTTTTCACCGCTGATGCTGTCGTAAAGTTGCTGGTATTGTTCCTGGTATTGCAGTGCGTCTTTGAATTGTCCCAATGTTTTATTCAGGGCTGCGAGTTCCTTTAATGCTTTCGTTTTCAGCAACACTTCATGGATTTTACTGCTTAACCTGAGCCCCTCCCCCGCATGTTGTACCGCACGCGAAAAAAGCTGCCGATCGCCCGTCATTTCTGCTTTATTCCGATAGGCCATTGCAGAAACAATATACGCGTTGGCCATGCTGTATTCATCCGCTGCTTTGGTGGCGCTACTCAACGCATCGTTGATCAAAGCTACAGCATCATCTCCCCTTCCATTCATGGTCAGACTTTTAGCGAGCGCGGTTTTCACATTCGGCAATACATCGTAGCGCTTTAAGTTTTCGAATATTTTCAGCGCACGATCAAGGTGCTTGAATGCTTCAGTTCCATTTCCCAAATCATTGTAAGCTATGCCCATATTGGCGAGCGCGGCTCCCATAAGAATGGAGTCTCCGGTTTTCTCAAAAACACCAAAGGCAAGCCGGTTCTGCTCCACCGCCTTATCATACATACCGAAATTGGAATAAATACTTCCAATATTGCCATAAGCCGACCCCAGGTTGTTGTTGTCTGAAATCTTAGAGGCAGTCTGGATTACTTGATGGAACAGGTCAATGGCATGCGCGAAATTTCCTGTTGAAATATATAGTTCCGCCAGGATATTCATGATGGTATGGTATTCCTTGTACAGTTCTTTTTCCTTAAAAACCGGCGCAGCCATTTCTCCGTAATGTATCGCTGAATCGTACCGGTTCAGTTTAGAAAAGATCATGCTTCGGGAAGCATTGAGGCGCGCTTTCCAAACCGGCAACCGATCGATTTTTTGCGCAGTATTTTTTAAAACATCATCGGCCTTTGCCACCATTTTCATCGCGCTGTCCGGGTATTGGTGCCGCAGCATTTTTGCGCAGTTACTCATAATTAAAACACGCATCGTATCATGAATATCCTTCGACTTCAGTATATTCTGAAGGCTATCAATAGCCCGTTTGTTCACCTGAGCAGAAACGGGTGAAGGACATAAAGAACCTACAATCAAAGCACCGGTCAGGATCGCTTTCAGCAAAGTATTCAGACGCATTGGGCGGGGTTTATTTGGCTTATAGCAGATTCAGTTTGTCATCACGAAAGATCAAGTCTTTTCAGAAAATCCTCCTTACGGCGGGTAGACACTTCCAACTCCTGCCCACTCTTCAGTACCACAGAACCTCCCTTGCCTTTGTTGTATGTCCTGATATACGAGAGGTTTACAAGCAACGACTGGTGTATCCGGAAAAAATTGAACCCGTTCAGCATTTCATCAAACTCTTTCAGGGTTTTGGCCACGGTAATTTTCTGCTGATCGTTCAGGAAGATGGTGGTATAGTTGCTGTCCGCCTCACAGTAAATAATATCCGAAACGTTCAGGATCACAATCCCGTTTACCACGGGCACACATATCCGTTTGTTTGTGTGATAGAGATTCGACAGCAGCAATTCCAGTTTTTCATTGGTGCGGATACCGGGCGTGCGTTCTTCATATTTCCTGATGGCGGCCACCAGTTCATCCCCATCCAAAGGTTTCAGGAGATAGTCCACCGCGCTTACGCGAAAAGCCTGAATCGCGTATTTTTCAAAGGCCGTGGTAAAAATAATATGTGGATGAAAATCGCGCAACGCTTTCAGCACATCAAACCCGGTGGTATTGTTCCCGAGTTCAATATCCAGGAATACGAGATCGGGCCGATAGCGGTCTATGGCCTGCAATCCTTCTTCTGCGGATGAACAATGTCCCATCAGGTGCACACGGTCGCCCACCTTCTCTTCTATCAGTCTGGAAAGGTGGTGAATGCAGGCCGGTTCATCGTCGATGATGAGACTTCTAATCATACCTGAAATTTACGGCTATTTTTCACATCGTCCGGTTCAAATACTAAATGAAGTGCGGCGAATAATAAATGCAGCTTGACCATGGGGGCGTTGCGGTTGTATGTTTACGTTCCAAGGGATCCAATCATCTGAAAGCCTTCATCCATACTCCTTCGCAAAGTGGTCACTTATTTAAACACTCAAAATTTATTCAGATGAAACCCCTGTTGTTCATCCTCCTGTTCTCCTTTATTTTGGGAGAATCCCACATTCAGGCCCAGGATAAAGAAATCAAAAAAGTGCTAGACGTACTTGGTGCAGCGGATACCGCCGGTCAGAAGCTGGGCAGGATATTCTCCATGGTTAAAAAGAAGAAGAAACCGGAGAACGAAAATAC
>CAMLPA010000198.1 GCA_946481605.1 uncultured Flavihumibacter sp.
GGTTCAGGCGTTGTTTCCTGCACCGGCGCTGGTTCCGGCTGGCTTACAGGTTCCGCAGCGGGAGGCTGAGGAGCCGGTTCTTCGGCCACAACAGGCGCAGGGGCTTCCTGCACTTCTTCCACAGGAGCAGCGGGCGTCTCTTTCGGCTCTTCTTCTTTCTTTACCACCTTTTTGGGGCGGGTGGAAGAATCTATAGCAGACAGGTCTATTTTATCCAACACTTTGGGCCCTTCCAGCTCTGGCGCTTCAATCTTCACCACTTCAGGGGCTGCTGGTGCAGGCGCTTCCTCCTTAGGCTCCTCTTTGAACACGGGAGCAGGGGCTGGCGCTTCTTCCACTTCATCAACTTGGGCAGCTTCTTCAGCGGCCTCTTCCTCTTTCCTGGCAGCGGCTTTTTTATCTGCGGCCGCTTTGGCAGCGGCTTCTTCCTCTTCTTTCTTTTTCCTGGCATCACCTGCGCCGCCCTTCGGCAGGTCGATCTGGTCGCTTTTTAGTTTGGCGACCTTATCGCCCTGAAACTCCTGTTGCAAAGAACGGTACATTTCCTCCGTTAACTTCGACGTGGGTTTCAGGTCGTCCCTGCTGAATCCTTTACTTTCCAAAAAGTCCACTATGGTATCTTTACCAACATTGAACTCTTTGGCAGCAGCCATTAGGCGTGGTGTTGTAACTTCTGACATTCGCGTTTATTTTTCCACTGATCGCGACCGGTAGCGCGATCCTCTTTTTAGTTTCCGGTTATAGAGTATCTCACCTGCGTGAGTGCTGCATCTCCGCAAAAATAGGGCTGCAACAATTATTCCTTGTCCATTTCTTCCTGGAGCACGCGACGCACATCATCAATGGTCACTCTTTCCAGGTCGGTACGGCGTTCCAGTTCATCCGCTGTAAGCTGCAGTACGCTTCTTGCCGTATCACAACCTACACGTTTGAGTTCATCGATGATCCATGTTTCGATTTCATCGCTGAATTCATCCAGGTTCACGTCAAACTCCTCTTCTTCTCCTTCATTATCACGGTACACATCTATATTAAGTCCTGTCAATTCGCAGGCCAGTTTAATGTTCACGCCTTTTCTTCCGATGGCGAGTGAAACCTGGTCGGGTTTCAGGTAAACATCGGCATGGTGTTTCTCCTGGTCAATGTCCATATAACTGATCTTGGCGGGTGTGAGCGAGCGTTGGATCAGGAGTTGTGTATTCGTGGTATAGTTGATCACATCAATGTTCTCGTTCTTCAGTTCGCGCACGATACCGTGAATCCTGCTACCTTTCATCCCTACGCAGGCGCCCACCGGATCGATCCTATCGTCGAAGGATTCCACGGCCACTTTAGCCCTTTCACCCGGTTCACGAACGATTTTGCGGATCACGATAAGGCCGTCGAAGATTTCCGGCACCTCAATTTCCAGCAATTTAGCAAGGAATGACGGATGTGTGCGGGAAAGAATGATTACGGGCGAGTTATTTTTCAGTTCCACCTTTTTTACAACGGCGCGAACGTTCTCTCCTTTTTTGAAATAATCGGAAGGAATCTGTTCTGATTTGGGCAGGATGAGTTCGTTTCCTTCCTCGTCCAACAGGAGGATTTCCTTTTTCCAAACCTGGTACACTTCAGCGGAGATGATTTCTCCCACCCTGTCGCCATATTTTTTAACGAGCACATTCTTTTTCAGGTCGCTGATGCGGCTGGCAAGGGTTTGTTTGGCGGCCAGGATGGCGCGGCGGCCGAAGTCCATGATGTCCACCTCCTCGTACAGCTCTTCCCCAACTTCAAAGTCGGGTTCAATCTTCACGGCATCGCTGTAGGCGATTTCCGCCAGGGGGTCTTCAACGGCTCCGTCGTCCACAATCATACGGCGACGTACAATTTCCAGGTCGCCCTTTTCGGCGTTCACGATCACGTCGAAGTTCTCGTCGCTGCCGTACTTCTTCCGGAGCAGCGTTTTGAACACATCCTCCACCACTTTCATCATCGTAGGGCGGTCGATGTTTTCCGCCTCTTTAAAATCCTGGAATGCTTCGATCAGGTTAATACTTGCCATAGCACTTTACATTTAGAACCAGTGTATTAGAACACGATTTGAATTTTTGTTTGTTTGATATGCTCGAAAAGGAGCGCGTGGCTCACCACTTCTTTTTTCTTGTTTTTTCCTTTTTCTTCTTCCACCACAATCCCCTCTTCGGTTACTTCCGTGAGTTTTCCCTCCTTTTGCGTACCATCTTTCAGCACCACCTCCACGTTTCTTCCGATATTTTTTCTGTATTGACGGAGCAGTTTCAGCGGCTCGCTCAATCCCGGAGAGGACACCTCCAGGGAGAAATCGCCATCCGGATAGAGTGCGGATTCTTCCATCATTTTATAGAGCGCCCTGTTGTAGGTAACACATTTTGCGATGGAAATGCCTGAGTCGGCATCCAGGAAAACCTTCACATTATTGGTGGGTTTGATGCGGATTTCCACGAGAAAGCAATCCGGGTCTTCGGCCAGGAGTTGCGTCACCATCTGTTCAATTGCCTGAATCTGTACTTCGTTTGCCATAAAAAACCGTCCGTTTGTCCACTGGTAGGAAATAAAGAAGGGAACGGCGCTCGTTCCCTTCTTCAGTTTCATATTCCGAGTGCAAATGTATGTTTTTTTTTGAAAAAAAATTCATTTCCTCAACGGCGCCACCGGGTACGTTAAAATTCTCTTAGAAGCTGCGGCGGCCCGGCTTAAAACGGAGAAATACTTACCTTCGTGGCATGTTTTTGAAAATAGTACTCTGGGCCATCGGCCTTTACTTTTTATACAAATTCATTTATGGATTCGTGCTGCCGGTTTACCGCACCACCCGCAATGTGCGCCGGCAATTCCGTGATGTGCAGTCTAAAATGAACGAGCAGTTCCGCGCGCAACAGCAACAGCAGGAACAATACCACCAGCAACAGGAGCAGGCGGCCCGCAATAAAAATGTTGTCGGCGATTATATTGAATTTGAGGAAATCAAGAAATAAGCGGGTCAAACAACCTGTTCACCGTATCTCCCGGCTGCAGCCAATAGGCCTGCCATCCCGCTTTGCGGGCTCCCTCCACATTCACGGCCGCATCGTCAATGAATAAGGTTCGTTCCGGATCAAGGGAAGCATCTTCAGTAATGTATTCAAATCCGCTGGTATCGGGCTTTCTATGCCCGATCAGGTGGGAATAATAGGCTTTTTCGAAGAGTTCATCCATGTTTTTACCGTACACTTCGTGGAAAGCGGCGATGAAAAACGCGTGGTGTATGGCGTTGGTATTGCTGTAGAGGAAGATTCTTTTATGGCGGGAGAGTTTTTCAAGGAGTTCCACTCTTTCCATGGGGAAATCGAGCAGCATGGCATTCCAGGCGGCGAGGGCGGTTTCGGGCGTGAGTTTTCCGTTGGTGAGTTTTACCATGCCTTGCACGAATTGTTCATCGGTGATAGCGCCGGTTTCGTAGTCGCGGAAGATGGCATCGGCGTGGCCAAGGGCGAAGTATTGTTTGAAGTTGGTGAGTCCGGCGTTGACGAAGGCTTGTTCGGTTTTTCCGAAATCGAGGTTGAGGAGTACGCCTCCGAGGTCGAATACGATGGCATCTATGGTGTCTAGCATGGTTGTTTTTTTGCTTTGTTCCTCGCACCGCACTGCTTCTTGCTTCGTTTCACGCAACTGCTTTGTGCTTTGCACAGCGCAGCGCAAAGTGGCAAGGACGCAAGGTGCTGTTCTATGGTGAATTGCTGGGGAAAAGCATTTTGAGTATTGGATTATTTTCTCGCAACGGCGCAAAGGCGCAACGTTTGGCACGCTGATTTGCCATCGTTTTGAAGAAATCACTACTGGATGTATGTTCGCCTGACTTCATTTTAACCTGCAAAGTTCAGCAGCACCAATTCAACATTCAAAATTTCTTCTCTGCAGCAAATATAATATCCCGCAACAATTACCTGCCGTTATCTTTCTTTTTCCGGGATAAGAGCCAGGGCAGCAGGTCTTTTTCGGCGAAGGTGGGGTCCCAGCTGTTGTGGTTGGCTTCTGGGTAGAGGGTATATTTTACGGAAGCGCCCGCTTTTTTGAGGGCTTCTACCATGATATTTGAGTTTACGGGAGGAACGATATCATCTTTGGCACCGTGGAAAACCCACCAGTCCACGTTTTTGACAAGGGGTGCAATGGTCGGATCGGAGCCTCCGCAGATCGGGATGGCGGCAGCGAAAAGTGTTGGGTTGCGGTACACCATTTCAAAGGTGCCCATGCCGCCCATACTCAAGCCGGCCACATATACCTGGTCGTCTTTTATTTTGTACGTTTTTAATGTTTTTTGGAGGAGTTCCTGCGCCAGTTTCATAGCCAGAGAGGGTTCGCCGGCAGCTTTGAAGACGAATACTCTCTTTCCGGCAGTATCCAACTGGATGTTCGCGTTGCTCCAATAGCTGGTGCGCGGACATTGCGGGAACACCACGATGGCCGGATAATCCCGGCGGACATCTTCCCGGAGAAACAGTTTGCCGCCATGGGTGAGTTGGGCCTCGTTGTTGTTGCCGCGTTCACCGGCGCCGTGCATGAAAAACACCAACGGGTATGACTTTGAAGGGTCGAAGTTTTCGGGTAGTAATAACCGGTAGGGAAGGGTATCGTTACCGGAGATATGCCATTGCTTCTGATAGAGGGAAAAATCCTGGGCAAAGCTGTTTGCGAATGCACCGAGGATCATGAATACCATCAACACCGTTTTTTTCCTGTTCATAAGATGTTTTTTTAACGGGATAAAAATAAAGATCCCGGCTCGTTTCCGGCCGGGATGCTTTTTATCTGAGCGTAAAAGTTGCTTTGTTGGATGTGGCGCTGGAACCGCCAATGAACACGTGGTATTCCCCGGGTTCATTCACCAGTTGCAGTTCGCCATTGTAGAACTTCAGGTCGTCGGGGGTAATCGTGAAGGTTAGTTTCTTCGATTCTCCCGGCGCAAGGGTTATTTTACTGAAACCCTTCAGCTCTTTTACGGGACGTGTTACGGAGCCTACCAGGTCGCGCACATACAACTGCACCGTTTCTTCCCCCTTGTATTTCCCGGTGTTTGTAACGGTAACGGTGGCAGTGAGTTTACCGGTTAGGCCGAGTGTTTTTCCACTGAGCATAATGTCGCCGTAGGAGAAGCTGGTGTAGCTGAGTCCGTGGCCGAAGGGATACAACGGTTCATTGGAAACATCGAGGTATTTGCTGGTATATTTCTGGTTCTCATCCAGCGGGCGACCGGTGTTCTTATGGTTGTAGTACAATGGGATTTGCCCTACATTCCGGGCGAAGGTCATGCTGAGTTTGCCGGAAGGGTTTGCTTCGCCATACAATACATCTACGATAGCGGGCCCCGCCATGGTACCACCATACCAGGTTTCAAGGATGGCGCTCATGTTTTCATCTTCCCAACTGAGTGTAAGTGGGCGCCCGTTCATCAGTACGAGCACAATGGGTTTACCGGTTTCTTTTAAAGCTTTAAGCAGTCGCTGCTGGTTGGGCAACAGACCAATATCGCTGCGGCTGGCTGCTTCCCCACTCATGCCGAAGGGTTCCCCCAGGAAGGCCACCACTACATCTGACTTATTCGCGGTTTCCACCGCTTCTCTGATCAGCGCTTCCGGCGATTGTGCATCGGCTTCCAGCATGGCGCCGTGCGGATTCAGTTTGTTTTTCAACGCTTCATCATCCACCAGGTTGCATCCCTTCGCATAGTAGAATGGCGCGGCGGTGATCTTTCTTTCCAATGCCTGCCATACGCTCACAGCCTGTTTGTAATCGCCTGCCCCGCTCCAGTTGCCGATCAGGTCGCGCTGGTTCTTCACCAACGGACCAATGAACGCGATCTTTTTCTCAGCGCTCAGGGGTAAGACGTTATTATCGTTTTTCAGCAGTACCATGCTTTTGATGGCCGCTTCTTTCGCAAGCATTTTTTTCTGATCGTTCATGATCTCGCGCCTGTTCCTTTCCTCGCTTACATATTTGTAAGGATCTTCAAACAATCCCAGTTTGTATTTGGCCTCCAGTATCAGTCGGCAGGCATTGTCAATTTCAGCAACGGAAACTTTTCCTTCTTTCACCAGTTCAGGCAATTTCTGGATGAACAATTCGCCTACCATATCCATTTCCACCGGCGCTTTGATGGCACGACGGGCCACTTCTTTCCCATCTCCGATGCCATGCGCGATCATTTCGTTGATGGCGGTATAATCGGTTACCACAAATCCTTTGAAACCCCATTGTTTGCGGAGCACATCGGTCATGAGCCATTTGCTGGCGGAGGCAGGTACGCCATCCACTTCGTTGAAGGAACTCATCACAGTGGCCACGCCCGCGTCTATCGCGGCTTTGTAGGGCGGGAAGTATTCATTGTACATCCTGATGCGGCTCAT
>CAMLPA010000199.1 GCA_946481605.1 uncultured Flavihumibacter sp.
TACGGGGATGATAAACAGACGGCGCGGATGGTCGCGCAAAATGCAAAGTACATTTACCGCACGTATGCCCAGGTATTGTACGCGCAAAAGAAATACCCGGAAGCTTTAAACGCGATCGATAAAGCGCATAAATCATTCCGGGCGCCCCTGGGATCAGTAAATGCCATTTATGCGGATGTGCTGATGCGCTTAGGAAGAGACAAAGACGCTTTTGACAAACTGGATGAAGCCATTAAGGCGGGCCAGGCTACACCGGAAATGAAAAAAAACCTGAAGGAGCTTTATGTAAAAGCCAAGGGAAGTGATGCGGACTATGCGGCATATGAACAAATGGTGAAGAAGATGCTTTCGGAAAAGCTAAAAGCGGAGTTGGTCAAAAAAATGATCAACAAGCCCGCTCCGCTGTTTGAATTGAAGGACGTGGATGGCAATGTTGTTTCACTGGCGGCATTAAGAGGTAAAACCGTGGTACTCGATTTTTGGGCCACTTGGTGCGGACCTTGCAAAAGAGCCTTCCCTGCCATGAAAATGGCCGTTGAAAAATACAAGGCGGATACCACTGTTAAATTTTATTTCATCCATACCTGGGAGCGGGAGCCGAATGCCACAGCCAGTGCCAAAAAGTATATCCTCGACAACAACTTCCCATTCCAGGTACTGATGGATCTGGAGGATCCCGGAACCGGTAAGAATATTGTCAGGGATCTTTATGGGATTTCCTTCATTCCTCAGAAATACGTTATCGATAAACAGGGAAACATTCGTTTCATGCCCGCGGGATACTATGAAGGAGATGATGCCGCAGTAGAGGAATTATCGGCTATGATTGAGCTGGCCAGGAAAGGGGAATAAAAAATATAACGTTCGGCCTTATTTTTTGACCTGTTGTAAAACACAACAGGTCTTTTTTATGGTAATAGCTTTCCCCGCCAGCAGAAATACAATGCACCTCTGACATGATCCGGTCCGGAACGCGGTAGTACGCTTCATGGATTTCGCCTTGGTTCGCATACAAACTTCAGGGATTTGCATACATCCACGCAATTCAGCTTGCCGACCTTTGAGGCATGAAAATAAAACAAATCGTATTGGGCAGCCAGGGATTGGTGGTGCCAATGATGGGCCTGGGCTGTATGGGCATGACAGGCTTTGAAGAAGGACACATGTATGGTCCCGCCGATGAACAGGAGGCTATCGCAACCATTCATTGTTCACTTGAACTGGGCGGTAATTTCCTGGATACTGCGGACTTGTACGGGCCGCTGAAAAACGAGCAACTTATTGCGAAGGCAATCAGTGGTAAACGCGATCAGTATATCCTGGCGACCAAGTTTGGCTGGGAAATTGATGACAACAACAAAGTAACCTGGGCCATCAATGGTAAGAAGGACTATGTAAAGAAAGCTTTAGAACGTTCGCTTAGAAATCTTAATACCGATTACATCGATCTGTACTACCTGCACCGCCTGGACAAAAGCACACCAATCGAGGAAACTGTGGAAGCGATGGCGGAGTTGGTGAAAGAAGGCAAAGTAGGATATATCGGTCTGTCCGAAGTGTCATCTGAAACGGTAAGGCGTGCGCATGCCGTTCACCCCCTTACCGCCGTACAAAGCGAGTACTCCTTGTTTGAACGCACAGTGGAAGAGCGTGGTGTGTTGGCCACCTTAAAGGAACTGGGCATCGGATTTGTCGCTTATTCGCCATTGGGCCGTGGGTTTTTATCGGGACAAATCAAAAGCATCGATGACCTTCCGGAGAATGATTTCCGCAGGGCCATCCCACGTTTCCAGGGTGAAATGTTTGATAAGAATATTGAATTGGTGAGGGCCATTGAAGCCATGGCGGAAGCAAAGAACGTCACACCTTCGCAACTGGCATTGGCCTGGATCATGAGCAAGGGTATTATACCGATCCCGGGAACGAAGCGCAGAAAGTACCTGGAGCAGAACCTTGCCTCGACTTCCATTGTGTTAACGGATGCGGATATTTCACAGTTGGAAAGTATCGTGCCTTTGGGTACGGATACGGGGGCGCCTTATGACGAATTCAGCATGGGTTTAATTGATTAACTTTCCGGTTATGAACGCCATTAACTCTCTATCAGAATTTCATCGGCTGCTGTCTTTGCCCGAACCCCGACACCCATTGGTGAGCGTGGTTAATCTGGCGGAAAGTGTGTTTTTAAAAGACGACATCTGGAAAGGGTTCGTTAACCGCTTTTATTGCGTGGCCCTTAAACGGGAAGCCAAAGGCAAGATCAGGTACGGGCAACAGCATTACGATTATGATAAAGGCGTATTGAGTTTTACGGCGCCCAACCAGGTACAGCAACTGGACTTGCAAAATATGGAATGCGGGTCCGGTTACTTGCTCATCTTTCACCCGGATTTCCTGTTACAGCATACGCTCGCAAGTAGTATTCATCAGTATGGTTTTTTTGATTATGCGGTGAATGAAGCGCTGCACCTGTCGGCTGAAGAAGAAGAGGACCTGATCTCCATCCTTCAGAAAATTGACAAGGAGTGCCGGCATATCGATAAGCACACCCAGGAGATCATTCTGACGCAGATCGAAAGCCTGCTGAAATATTCCAACCGTTTTTATGAGCGACAGTTCCTGACCCGGAAAAATAATAATTCAACTTTACTCACCAGGTTCGAACAACTGATCAATGACTACTTTAACAGTGATGCGCCCGGTTTGCTCACGGTACAGCATATCGCCGCGCAGATGAATTTGTCGCCGAACTACCTGAGCGACCTGCTCCGGGTGCACACCGGGAAGAGTACACAGCAGCATATTCATGAAAAACTAATCGAAAGAGCAAAAGAAAAACTTTCCACGACCAGTCTTTCGGTTAGTGAGATCGCTTATGCCCTGGGCTTTGAGCATGCGCAATCCTTTAGCACACTTTTCAAAAAGAAAACGAATTTATCGCCGCTGGAGTTTCGGCAAGGGTTTAACTGATTGTTGGAACTGGTAATTAAGCCTTCAGATCTTTAATAAACGACATTTTTCTCTCCAGGCTTTCAATAAGGCGATCACACATAAAGTCCAGCATAGGGTGAATTTCTGTATCTGAAAGCTCGAATCGTCTAAGGTATTCGTCTTTATCAACTTCTGTTATAAAAATGGGAGGGTATCCTTTTTGTAACAAAAGCAGGTTCATAAAAATTCGTGCTATTCTTCCATTGCCGTCGCTGAATGGATGTATTTTATTGAGAAATTCCTGGTGGAAAAAAGTTACTGTAAAGAGGATGTGCTCTTCAGGTGTTTTGTTTATTGAAGACGCCAGACTATTATTTACCTGTTCAACTAATTTTTCCATGGCTGATGCCACTTCGGCAGGATGCATATATTGATGAATCTTTCCTGAAGACCTAACGGTCATATTTTCGAAAGATTTGTATTGCCCCGGGCTGTAAAGGCCATCATCAGCCCATTGGGAAGGGTTTTTCATTAATTCCCAGTGCAAAGTTTTAATGTGTTCAACACTCAATTGTTTTGAACTAAAGTTGGCGAATACTGAATCAAGTACTTTTTGGTGATTGATGATGTCTAGCAAAGCGCCCGGAGGAGCGTTTTTGGGCGTTACAAGATGTTGAAGTAACTGAATGGTTTGCCCATAAGTCAGGACATTTCCTTCCAATTTATTAGAGACATAAGTGAATTCATATTTTACGCTCCTGAGAAAGGATTCGTTCCACTGTTTATTTGGATTTAGCTCTTCAATTTGAGCTTTAACGGAATCTGCATAATCAAGTTTCTCATCTATTGTCATTCCAGTCTATTTCATAGTCAAATCCTGCGACCTGTACTTTCTGGTACCATTTCTTAAATAGATTGATGCCTATCCTGATTTTTCCATCCTGAAGGGTTAGTGTTTCTCCGGCAATAAAATGCTGAATATCATTTTTGAAAGGACCCGGTATGTCCTCCAGGAATACAGTATCCCTTCTGCATAAAGTCTGCAGTAAACTAAGCTGTTCTTCTATCCTTTGGTATGATAGGTTCATGATGTGGTAACTTAAACGCTACGATTCAAATTTAAGCAATCAACCCCAACTAAACTACCCCAAACAAAAAAGGACCATCTTCTCAGATGATCCTTTTTTTTCGTAGCGCGTACGGGAATCGAACCCGTCATTCCTCCGTGAAAGGGAGGCGTCTTAGCCGCTTGACCAACGCGCCATTAGCGATTTGGGAGTGCAAAAATAGGATACGTTTTCAATTCACCAAAAATATTTGAGATTTTTTTTCATCTTTCTTTTGCAATCGCTTCCAAATGTTTCAGAAGATGGCTTTTTTATTCTTCGGAAAATGGTAACTTCGCCAACGATTTTTCAACGTATAAACCAATATAATCATGAGCAAAGTAAAAGTTGCGATCAACGGTTTCGGAAGAATAGGCAGACTGGCATACCGTCAGATCTACAACATGGAAGGCATTGATGTTGTTGCCATCAACGACCTTACCAGTCCGAAAGTGCTGGCGCACCTCCTCAAATACGATACAGCCCAGGGCCGTTTCGACGCAGATGTTACCAACTCCGACAGCTCCATCTCCGTAAACGGCGATGAAATCAAAATATACGCACAGAAAGATCCCGCACAAATTCCATGGGGACAGCATGATGTGGATGTGGTACTGGAATGTACCGGGTTCTTCACCGATAAAGACAAAGCCGCTGCACACCTTACCGCGGGCGCTAAACGTGTGGTGATTTCCGCACCCGCTACCGGTGACCTGAAAACCATCGTTTTCAACGTGAACCACAGCATCCTCGACGGTTCTGAAACCATCATTTCCTGTGCTTCCTGCACCACCAACTGTCTGGCGCCAATGGCCAAAGTGCTGAACGACCAGTTCGGTATCGAAGCAGGCAGCATGACCACCATCCACGCTTATACCAACGACCAGAATACACTGGATGCACCACACGCGAAAGGCGACCTCCGTCGTGCACGTGCGGCCGCAGCCAACATCGTTCCCAACTCCACAGGTGCCGCCAAAGCCATCGGCCTGGTATTGCCCGAACTGAAAGGTAAACTGGACGGCGGCGCACAACGCGTTCCCACCATCACCGGTTCCGTAACAGAACTTACCGCTATCCTCGGCAAAAAAGTAACCGCGGAAGAAGTGAACGCAGCCATGAAAGCCGCTTCCAACGAAAGCTTCGGTTACACTGAAGACGAGATCGTGAGCAGCGACGTGATCGGCACTACCTTCGGATCCCTGTTCGATGGTACACAAACCAAAGTGGTGACCGTAGGCGATAAGCAACTGGTGAAAACTGTTTCCTGGTACGACAACGAAATGAGCTATGTTTCCCAGCTCGTGCGCACCGTGAAATTCTTCGCCGGACTCATCAGCAAATAATGCAATAGAAAGTTAACATAGAAAACCGTAGCGCTCCTACGGTTTTTTGTTTTTCCATCCCAAAATATTCTACCATGAGCCAATTCTCCCAACATAATTTCTCCGGACAAAAAGCATTGATCCGTGTTGATTTCAACGTGCCGCTGGACAAAGCCACACAAGCCATTACCGACGATACGCGCATGAAAGCCGCCGTTCCCACCATTCAGAAAATCCTGAAAGACGGCGGCAGCGTGATCCTCATGAGCCATCTCGGTCGCCCGAAAGAAGGGCCAGAGGAAAAATATTCCCTGAAGCACCTGGTAAAACACCTCAGCGAATTGCTCGGGGGTACAACGGTGTTATTCGCGAACGACTGTATCGGCGAGCAGGCCTATCTTACCGCCGATATGATGAAGGCGGGTGAGGTATTGCTGCTGGAGAACCTTCGTTTCTACAAAGAAGAAGAGAAAGGCGATGCCGCTTTCGCGGAGAAACTCAGCAAACTGGGCGATGTATATGTGAACGATGCTTTCGGTACGGCCCACCGTGCCCATGCTTCCACCGCGGTAATCGCGCAGTTCTTCCCCAAAGAAAAAAGAATGTTCGGTTTCGTGATGGAAGGTGAAGTGAAAAGCGCCGAAAAAGTACTGCACGCGGCTGAAAAGCCATTTACCGCCATCATCGGCGGCGCTAAAGTCTCCGATAAGATTCTCATCATCGAAAACCTGCTTGAACGTGCTACTGACATCATCATCGGCGGCGGGATGGCTTACACTTTCATGAAAGCCCAGGGTGGGGAAATCGGGAAATCTCTCTGTGAAGACGACCGCCTGCAAACCGCATCTGATCTCCTGGAGAACGCAAAGGCCAAAGGTGTGAACATCCACCTTCCCGCAGACTCCATTATTGCCGACAATTTCGCTGCCGATGCCAACACGCAAACTGCGCCCAGCAACGAAATTCCTGATGGCTGGATGGGACTGGATGTTGGTCCT
>CAMLPA010000200.1 GCA_946481605.1 uncultured Flavihumibacter sp.
GCCGGTAAACCAGACTGATAATGTAGTATTCCTTCCTTTCAACGATGTAACGGCACTGCATGGTTACTTTTCGGAACACGGAAAACAAGTGGCGGCGGTTATTGTGGAAGGTATTCAGGGCGTAGGTGGCATCCGGGAAGCTTCTGTTGATTTCCTGCAGGCAATACGGTCTTTGTGTAACGATTATGGCGCTGTGTACATCGCGGATTCGGTGCAGTGCGGCTATGGCAGAACCGGGATTTTTTACTCCCACGATTACAGCGGAACCGAAGCAGATATCTATTCCATGGCAAAAGGGATGGGCAACGGGTTCCCGATAGGAGCCATTTCTATTGCGCCTCAGCTTCAACCCAAATTCGGTATGCTGGGCACCACGTTTGGCGGCAATCACCTGGCATGTGCCGCGGCGCTGGCGGTGCTGGAAGTAATGGAATCTGATGAATTGATGGCCAATGCGGCCGAAGTAGGCAATTACTTGTTAGAACAACTGAAAGGCTTTACAGGCATCACTGAAATACGGGGCAGGGGATTGATGATTGGTATAGAATTGCCCGCTGAGCTCAGCGAGGTAAAGAAGAATCTGCTTTTCAAACACAAAATATTTACGGGAGAAGCGAAACCCAATGTGATCAGGCTGCTGCCGGCACTGAACATCACAAAGGCGCATGCCGATCGTTTCCTTGAAGCATTGGCCGCTGAACTGAAAAGTGTTCCCGTAAGCGCATAGGCAGGAACGTTATTTTTTGGAAGTACAGAACAAGCATACGATAAAGTTTTTTAAACAGCATTTCACCTTAGTCATGGAGGTGAAGCAGGTAAACCATAGCAAACACCATGAATAATTTTATTTCCGTTCAGGATGCGGGGGACATCAATACGCTCGTGCGAAAGGCGCTTGCCTACAAAGCTGATCCTTTTAAGGACCGCAGTTTAGGTGCGGGAAAACGTATCGGGTTGTTGTTCCTGAACCCCAGTTTGCGCACCCGCCTCAGCACACAGGTGGCCGCCGCCAACCTGGGTATGGACCCTATCGTGTTCAACGTGGATAAAGAAGGATGGGCGCTCGAATTTGAAGAAGGCGCCATCATGAGTGGAAATACCGTAGAACATGTGAAGGATGCTGCGCCAATTCTTGGACAGTATTTCGATATACTCTGCATCAGAACTTTCCCTTCCCTGAAAAACAGGGACGATGATTACAGTGAGATGTACATCAAGCAGTTCATGCAATATGCTGGTGTGCCGGTCATCAGCCTGGAAAGTGCTACGCTGCACCCCTTACAAAGTCTTACCGACGTGATCACAATCACGGAACACAGGTTGCAGACGGGCACCATGGCCAAACGTCCTAAAGTAGTGCTCACCTGGGCGCCGCACGTAAAGGCTTTGCCGCAGTGCGTGGCCAACTCTTTCTCTCAATGGATCAATGCCTGGGGAGAAGCGGATTTTGTGATCACACACCCCGAAGATTACCACCTGGCCAAAGCATATACCGATGGCGCAACCATTACGCACAACCAGGCCGAAGCCCTGGAAGGAGCGGATTATGTATATGTGAAGAACTGGAGTACTTTCCGAGATTATGGTAAGATATACGAAAACGATCCTGCCTGGATGCTTACGGAGGAATCACTGCGCGCCACCAACAACGCAAAGGTGATGCACTGTCTTCCGGTACGGAGAAATGTAGAATTGAGCGATGAAGTGCTGGATGGCCCGAACAGCCTGGTAACGCGCCAGGCAGGCAACAGGGTATGGGCCGCGCAGGCGGTGATCAGCGAACTGTTAAGCAATCACTAATCGAACTTCCGTTGACGAATAATCAAAGGAGGCCAAAGCGATACGATGGAACAATTGTTTGTAATAAAGATCGGTGGAAACGTTATTGATGATGAAGCGAACCTGAACCGTTTTTTAACGCAGTTCGCCGGTATCCAGGCGCCCAGGATTCTCGTGCATGGCGGTGGTAAAATCGCCACACGTCTCGGGGATCAACTGGGCATTGAATCGAAATACATCAATGGGAGAAGGATCACGGATGATGCGACCATCGACCTCGTGACCATGGTATACGGCGGACTGGTAAACAAAAAGATGGTGGCCAGTCTGCAGGCGCTGGGCTGCAACGCGATCGGGTTAACGGGGGCTGATGCCAACCTGATCCCGGCGGTGAAACGTCCGGTGAAAGAAACAGATTTCGGCTGGGTAGGCGATATTCCCGCAGAAAAAATAAACGCTGCGCCCGCAAAGGCCATGCTCGAACAGGGATGGATACCCGTAGTGGCTCCGCTCACGCACGATGGACAGGGGCATATCCTGAACACCAATGCGGATACCATTGCTTCCGTTCTTGCAACAGGGCTCTCTGCATTTTATGATGTCCGGCTGATCTACTGTTTCGAGAAGAAAGGCGTACTGGAAAATGTGGAAGATGACAACTCGGTTGTTCCGCTTATTAACCAGGATATCTACGCCAGGTTGAAAGCGGAAAACAGACTTTTCGCCGGTATTCTTCCCAAAATAGACAATGCTTTCGCGGCCATTCATTCCGGGGTGAAAGAAGTACTGATCGGTCATGCCGATGATTTACAAGCGAACACGGGGAATCAGACTTCTGGCACATTGATCCGATAAAATTATCCTATGGCATCCGACAACTTCACCAATATTGAATCGCTCACTACATCAGCCATCAGCCTATTGAAAGAACTGATAGCTACCCCCTCATTTTCCAGGGAAGAAGACCAGACCGGAGGTATCTTATGCCGGTTCCTCGGGGAAAGGGGCGTGCACCATAGCCGAAGCGGTAACAATGTATGGGCATTGAACAAATATTTCGATCCGGGAAAGCCGACCATATTGCTGAACTCCCACCACGATACGGTGAAGCCCAATCCTAAATACACCCGCGATCCGTTTATGCCGGAAATAGTGGACGGAAAATTATTCGGACTGGGCAGCAATGATGCGGGCGGATGCCTGGTTTCTTTGTTGGCGGTATTCCTGTTTTTCTACGAAAGAAAAGAACTTTCTCACAACATTATTTTCGCTGCTTCTGCTGAAGAAGAAGTGTCAGGAATCAATGGTATTGAAGCGGTGATTCCCCAGTTGCCGCCCATCAGCTTCGCGATTGTAGGCGAACCCACGCTCATGAACCTGGCCGTGGCTGAAAAAGGATTACTCGTGCTGGATGCCGTGGCACATGGGAAAGCAGGACATGCAGCCAGGGAAGAAGGCGATAACGCTATTTACAAAGCGTTGAAAGATATAGAATGGTTCAGCAGTTACCGGTTCCCGAAGGAATCTCCCACATTGGGTCCAGTTAAAATGAGCGTTACCGTTATCGAAACCGAAAACAAGGCGCACAATGTAGTGCCCGCGCTCTGCAAATTCACCGTGGATATACGTGTAACCGATGCCTATTCACATGAAGAAGTACTGGAAGTCGTAAAAAATAACGTGCAATCCGAAGTAACGCCACGTTCCATGCGAATGCGCTCCACCCGCATTGAATTGGATCATCCGCTGGTGAAGGCTGGCATTGCAATGGGGAAGACCGTTTATGGTTCGCCCACCTGCTCAGATAAAGCGTTGATGCCTTTTCCCGCATTAAAATGTGGTCCCGGTGATAGCGCAAGGAGCCATACCGCAGATGAGTTTGTTTTTGTGTCGGAAATTGAAACCGGTATTAAGGAGTATATTGCGATGCTCGAAGAAACGGTGAAGTGATTTTGAATGATGAATGATGAATTTTGAATGAATAATTCAGATTCGAAGTGAGGCATACGTTTTTTTATGAAAAGTACAAGGGTGCTGCCCCTCTCCCTAGGGAGAGGGGTTGGAGTGAGGCCTCCAACGAGGCGCGAAGGCTAAAACATAAATCAGGATTTTGAACACGGAAGAATTAATCCATCAGTCAAAATCCATCATCCAAAATTTTCTCATGAAACTTTGGCAAAAAAATACAACCGCGCTTGCTTCTGTCGAGAAATTCACTGTAGGCAGGGACCGCGAATTCGATGAACTCCTCGCTCCGTTTGATGTGCTGGGCTCCATGGCGCACGTTACCATGTTGCAGGAAGTGGGATTGCTTACGGAGGAAGAAAAGGTATTGCTGGTAAATGAACTTCGGGGTATTTACAATGAAATCGAATCCGGTAAATTCTCAATCGGAGCGGATGTGGAAGATGTGCATTCACAAGTAGAACTCCTGCTCACCGAGCGTTTAGGCGATGTTGGAAAGAAAATACACAGTGCCAGAAGCCGCAACGACCAGGTGCTGGTGGATGTGAAATTATACCTCCGCTTCAGGCTGGAAAACCTGGTGAAAAAAGCACAGGAACTTTTTGAACTGCTGCTGACGCAAAGCGAAAACTTCAAAAACGACCTGCTGCCCGGTTATACGCACCTGCAACTGGCCATGCCCTCTTCTTTCGGGCTGTGGTTTGGCGCGTACGCTGAAAGCATGGTAGACGATATCATTACGTTGCGCGCCGCTTATGAAGTGGCGAACAAAAACCCTTTGGGTTCTGCGGCCGGATACGGCTCTTCTTTTCCCATCAACAGGAAAAGAACCACGGAACTGCTCGGGTTCTCCGATCTGAATTACAACGTGGTATATGCACAAATGGGCAGGGGAAAGGCGGAACGAATTACGGCGCAGGCTTTGTGTAACCTGGCGGATACACTGGCGAAACTATCTATGGACCAGTGCCTGTTCCTGAACCAGAACTTCGGTTTCGTAAGTTTTCCTGCCGAACTCACCACCGGTTCCAGCATCATGCCCCATAAAAAGAACCCCGATGTTTTTGAACTGGTGCGTTCGCATTGCAACCGCATTAAAGCGTTGCCCAACGAGATCATGCTGATGACCACCAATCTTCCCTCCGGTTACCACCGCGATCTGCAATTGCTGAAGGAACACCTGTTCCCCGCTTTTGATACGTTGGAAGATTGTCTGGAGATGGTGCACCTGATGCTCTCCAATATCGATGTGAAGAAAGATATACTCGAAGATCCGAAATACAAATACCTCTTCAGCGTGGAAGAAGTGAACAAAGCCGTTCTGAATGGTATGCCGTTCCGCGATGCCTATAAAAAAATTGGCCTGGATATTGAGCAGGGAAGCTACACTTACGCCACCGGTGTGGAACATACCCATGAAGGTTCTATTGGAAATCTCTGCAATGAAGAGATTCGGCGTATGATGTTGAATGAACTGGAGAAATTCGGGTTTGAAAAAGTAAACGCTGCATTAAATCAGCTTGCCGGAAAAGCAGTTTGATCCTTGCGCATCCCTTCAAATCCAACATTCAACATTCAAAATTCAGAATTATCAACTAGGTTTGTCGCAGAACGAAAAACATGAATGGAGAAAATAACAGGAAAAGGATCGCCATATTCGGATCAACCGGTTCCATTGGAACGCAGGCCCTGGAAGTGATTGCTTCCAATCCCGATCTTTTTTCAGCCGAAGTGCTCACGGCACAGAACAATGATGAATTACTGGTGGAACAGGCCCTGAAGTTCCAGCCTAATATAGTGGTGATAGGGGATGAGTCGAAGTACCAGAAGGTAAAACTTGCCCTCAATGCCACAGATGTAAAGGTATTTGCGGGTGAAAAAGCCCTGGAAGAAGTGGCCGCGCTGGATTGCTACGACCTGATGCTGGCTGCTATTGTTGGATTTGCCGGTCTGCGACCCACCTTACAGGCTATTGAAAACGGGAAAGCCATCGCCCTCGCCAACAAGGAAACACTGGTGGTGGCCGGAGATATCGTGATGCAACGCGCCGTTGAAAAACGGGTGCCCGTTATCCCCGTGGATTCTGAACACTCCGCGATTTTTCAATGCCTGGTGGGCGAAACACGCAACCGCATTGAAAGGATCATTCTCACCGCTTCAGGCGGACCATTCCTCGGCAAAAAACCGAACTTCCTGGTAAACGTAAAGCGCGACCACGCTTTACAGCACCCCAACTGGAGCATGGGCGCTAAAATATCCATCGACTCGGCCACGCTCATGAACAAAGGGCTGGAAATGATAGAGGCCCGCTGGCTATTCAACCTCCTGCCCGACCAGGTACAAGTGGTGGTGCACCCACAAAGCATCATCCACTCCATGGTGCAGTTTGAAGACGGCAGCATCAAGGCGCAAATGGGACTTCCCGATATGAAACTGCCCATTCAGTACGCCATGGCTTTCCCACAAAGAATTCCCAACGATTTTCCAAGATACGATTTCAGGAAACCCAATACCCTCACTTTCGAGGAACCAGACCTGAAAACATTCCGGAACCTCGCCCTTTCCATGGACGCGCTCCGCAAAGGCGGTAACCTGCCCTGCGTGATGAACG
>CAMLPA010000201.1 GCA_946481605.1 uncultured Flavihumibacter sp.
ATGAAACACTGGACGAACATGGCATCGACCGTTCAGCGGCATTGCTGCTTCCACCTGACCGCAGTGCGGCCACCGCTTTGATGGAAGCCATCGGTTATGTGGACGTACTGATCCCACGCGGTAGCCAGGGCCTTATCAACCATGTGCGTACGCACAGTAAGGTGCCCGTGATTGAAACAGGCGCCGGTATTGTTCATACCTACTTCGATGCAACGGCCGATATCGAAAAAGGAAAAGCCATTATTGCCAATGCGAAAACCAGGAGGGTAAGTGTTTGCAATGCACTTGACTGTCTGCTGGTTCATGAAAACAGGCTTTCAGCGCTTCCCTCCCTGCTGGCTCCGCTTGCTGAAAAGGAAGTACGTCTTTTTGCGGATGAAGCGGCTCATCTAGCATTGAAAGATCATTATCCCGCAACATTGTTATCTCCTGCGGAGCCCACTCATTTCGGAACGGAATTTCTCTCGTTACAAATGGCGGTGAAAACCGTTGGTAGCCTGGACGAAGCGCTGGATCATATCGCAACCTTCAGTTCCAAACACAGTGAAGCCATCATTTCAGAAGACAGGGAGAACCAGGATAGGTTCCAGCAGGAAGTGGATGCCGCCGCTGTGTATGTGAACGCATCCACCGCTTTCACCGACGGCGCACAATTCGGTCTGGGCGCGGAAATCGGGATCAGTACTCAAAAACTGCATGCCCGCGGCCCGATGGGCCTGGAAGAACTCACCAGTTACAAATGGCTGGTTACAGGAGATGGCCAGACGCGCCCCTGATATGTGATGGAGATCATCAACCGGCGTGACCAACATCATTGTATCCCCCTGCATTTCTTGTTTTCTTTGTTTAAAATGAAGAAAATGCAGGAGCTTTCCATTTCGGGCAGCAATACCGTTCAGGAAGTACAACACGCTTTAAAGGCACTTTACCCTTACCTGAAAATCGAGTTCTTTTTCCCCTTCCAGGCGAAAGCTACCTCGTATAGAAAAGAAGAGCAATTAAGCGGAAACACTGTGTTGGAGCGCTATATGCGTTACAGGACCTCTGCCGTGATCGATATCAGCGCCCACCGCACAGTAGCGGAACTGGAAGATGATTTCGCTCACCTCGTGGGCCTGCGGGTGCAGGTGTTCCGGAAAAGCGGCAATTTATGGATCATCACTTCCCTCACCGACGACTGGACGCTCGAGAAACAAAACAGTGAAGGCGAAATGTTCAGCCAACCCAACCCGCAAAAAACCGTCGAGGAAAGATTGGAAGATGTCAGGTTCGATAACGAATAAGTGCTTTCCACTAGTTCGCCATCGATTTAAGTTTGGAAACGTTCAGCAATTTTATTTTCCCCTCCGCTATATCAATTAATTTCTCCGCCCGGAAATCACTTAGCGTACGCACCAGTGATTCCGTGGCGGAGCCTATGTATTGGGACAGGTTCTCCCTGGAGATATCCAGGAACCCTGCTTCTTCGTTACCTGGAGAGAATTTATGGGCAAGATCAAGCAATCCGCTGGCCACTTTGCGGCGCAGTGAACTATAGGCCATATCCAATAGTTTGCGTTCGTTCTCGTGGATATGACTGGTGAGCAGGCGGATGAAGCGTCTTGCGATCTCGCGGTCGTTTTCTACGAGCGCAATAAAATCAGTTCGGGGAATCACCATCAGTTCAGCATCCTCCAGTACCTGCGCGTTCTCCGTGTACACCCCATCTTCGAGTATAGCATGGTAACCGAAAAATTCACCATTTGAAAAAACACCGGTGATCAGTTCTTTCCCGCCATCGTGCACTTTATACAACTTCACTTTCCCCGACACCACAAAATACAGGAACCCCGGCCGACGGCCTTCTGAAAAAACGAGGTGTTTCTTCTTCAGTGATACGATCTCTCTTTCGGAAGAAGTAAGTGCTACTTTCCCGGATTTCCCCGCCTCTTCCATAAAACTGTTCACCCCTTCGAGGTTGTTGGGAAAGGATTTTCTGAAAGCGTCTGTTTTCCGGAGCCTTGTTTCCACGGCTTTAAGCAGTTCGCTGCCTTCAAAAGGTTTGGTGAGGTAATCGTCGGCCCCTAATTCCATCCCTTTTCTAACATCGTTTTTTTCTGATTTCGCACTAAGAAAGATGAACGGAATCCCGGCAGTGGTCTCGTGTTTGGCGAGCAGGTGCAGTACGCCATACCCATCCAGTACCGGCATCATAATATCACAGATAATAAGATCGGGTGGATCCTGCAGCGCTTTTTCCACGCCCATTTTACCGTTTTCAGCAGTGGCTACTTCATAGCGTGCGAGTTCAAGTATCTCCGCGGTGTTCTCGCGTACATCATCATGGTCCTCTATGATCAGAATTTTTTTCATCCGTTCAGGTTTGAATGTTCATGGGATGGATGTGGCAGGGTGAAGCAGAATTCACTTCCTTCCCCGAGTTTACTCTTGAATCCGATGTTCCCGTTCAGCAAATCGGCGTAGCGTTGCACAATATGTAATCCGAGCCCGGTTCCCTGGATATTGCCGGCATTCCTGGCGCGGAAGAAACGTTGAAAAAGATGCACCTGGTCCTCTTCGGAAATGCCCATCCCTTTATCGGCAACGCTCAAACTGAAATGTTCAGCATCATTGTTCAGCCGGATCGTGATCTCCTGGTTTTCGCCGGAAAATTTGATGGCATTAGATACCAGGTTGATAAAGATGTTTTTTAAAAGCGCGGTGTCCACCCAAACATCACCGGCACCAAGTGTTTCCACCTGCATGGTCTGCCCCTTTTTGGTGAGCGGCTGCATATCTTCTATCCAGTGCATGATTTCAGTGACCAGGTCAGCTAACGACTTCAATTCAGGATTGGGCTTCACCACACCTTCTTCCAGTTTTCCCAGGGAAAGGAAATCTTCCAGAATTCCTTTCATACCACTAACAGATTCGCGTATGCGCTGAATATGTTTCCACCTTTTCTCTTCCTGTTCCGGCTGCAGGTTGTATTGTTCCAGCAGGTATGCGGAAGAAAGGATGGCGCTGAGTGGTGTACGGAACTCATGGGAAGCCATGGTCACGAACCGCGATTTCAGGTCGCTCAGTTCTTTTTCTTTTTCCAGCGCCTCGCTCAGTTCCATTTTCGATTCTTCCAGCGCGGCCAGTGTTTCCTGCAACATCCTGGTGCGCCCTTCTACCCTGCTTTCCAGGGCGTGGTTCATTTCAGAAATCTGGCGGGTGGTTTCTTCCAGCGCCTGTTTCTGCGCCAGCACAATGGCCTCATTCTTTTTCCGGACGGTAATATCGATCACATAAGCGATCACGTAAGTTTCTTTTCCGGAGGTGTAATGGCTCAGACTTACTTCTACCGGGAATTCCTCACCATTCTTTTTCCGTGCATGAAGGTCCCGTCCCGCGCCCATGGTCCTGGGGGCCGGGTGTTCATGGAATTTTTCGCGGTAGCCCACATGTTTTTCCCGGAAGCGTTGTGGCAACAGAAGTTCCACATTCTTGCCCCTTAATTCTTCCTTCGTGTACCCAAAATAGCCCTGGGCGCACTGGTTGAAATCGAGAATTTGTCCTTTCTGGTTGGTGATCACCATCCCGATGGTGGAATACTGGAAGAGTGATTCCAGTTCCCTTAAACTTTTTTCTGTGGTGATCTTTTCTTTCTGATTGGCCAGCACGATGAGTATGGAAAGCAATACGCCAAGGATCAGGAAAAGTTCCATGCCGGAGATGTTCAGCCTTTCAAAACTGTATTGCTTCAGGTTGAAGAAAAACAACGCCGCGATGGCGATGCTGCCGATCGCAACAGTGTGCTTCATGCGCGATGGAAATGCCGACAGCAAAACGGCAATCATCGACCCCATGGCCAGCAGGCCTTTCTGAGGGAAAACAGCCTGTAAAACAATACCTAAACCCAGCACAATGTAAGCGCCGGTAAGCTGAAATTTCTTATGGACGAGGATCTGCATAGATATGGTGCGTGAAATTACAAAATATCCCCCTGGTGATGGAATGTTATTTGCACCGTCCAAAGAAAACAAAAGCTATGGAATTAAATGCCACTGTAAGAAAACTGGACAACGGATTTGTACTGGAAGCCTTTGGCGAATCAACCGCAATAGAATCATCCGTGGCCGTAGTGTCTACGCTCGGAGAGAAACTGAACGATGTATTAAAGGACATGAAATCAGGTGATGCCGGCACCATTCAGATCGTGTTCGTGCCCATCGCAGATACCGCCCGTGTATTGTGATTTATTTTTTAAACATGAAATACACCGCGCCCAGCAACAACAGAAAACTGACGAGGTATCGCCAATGGAACGGCTCCTTCAGGTAACCAATGGCAAATACGGTGAATACCACTAGGGTAATCACTTCCTGCGTCATTTTGAGTTGAAAACCATTCATGCCGTTTTCGGCCCCTATTCTGTTGGCGGGCACCATCAGACAATATTCAAAAAATGCGATACCCCAACTGATGAGGATAACTTTCCACAACGAAAGTTCCTTGAATTTGAGGTGTCCATACCAGGCGAAGGTCATGAATACGTTAGAAGCGGTGAGTAAAAGAATCGTCCTTAACATAGTGTCTAATGCGTTTGAATGCAGGGCAAAGCTATGGAATTAAGGCGTCTTCCATTTCAGGCCGTAACAAGTGGTATAGTCGTTCAAACCGGGCGAACATTTGCTGGTAATTTTCAAATCGGGAAGCATCGGGCATATACTTTTCGCCTGATGCTTCTTTGTTTTCCCATGTAAGTTCCAGCGCCGTTGCGCCAAGTATAACGGCTCCTTTGGCGGAAGCTTCGGGGCCATCGGCAGCAATTACAGGGATACCGAATACATCGGCCAGCAATTGCACCCATGCTTTGGATTGTGTAAATCCGCCGGAGGCGAGTATGTGTTTTATGTTTCTTTGTTCCATCAATACCTTTCCAATACTGTACATCGCGAACACCACACCTTCCATGGCAGCCCTTACAAGATGCCCCTGCGTATGCGTGATGCGTAGTCCAAAGAAAACGCCTTGTGCCCGGGCATTCCAATGGGGCGCCCGTTCGCCCATAAGGTAAGGCAGCAGCATCAACCCATCGCTTCCCGGAGGGAGTCGAGCAGCTTCCGACAACAATGCATCCATTGGAGTTTTCGTTCTTAATATGTCTTCTTTCAGCCATTGCAATACCACGGCCCCATTGTTGTTCGCTCCACCCGCGATATAACGTCGGCCTTCGAGGTGGTAACAGAATGTGCGCATCAACGGATCAACCCAGGGTTCATGGGTCACTATTCTCACGGCACCACTTGTGCCGATGGTAACCGCCATTTCATTTGGCCCCGTGGCCCCGGAACCCAGGTTGGACAGGGCACCATCGCTTCCTCCAATGATAAAAGGAATGGTTTCGGGAAACGAAAATCCTGGAAGCATGCTCTTGTAGAAGAAGCACTTTGTTACTGACACTACGGCCGATAAATTGGTTTCATTTATTCCCGCGTATCGCAACAGCGTTTCGTTCCATTGTAACGTGGCAGTTTCCAGCAAACCCGTTGCAGAGGCGACTGAGGTATCCACCTCAAAAGTGCCGAACAGCTTATAAAAGATGTATTCCTTGATGCCGATAAACTTAAAGGCTTTTTTGAAAAGAGCGGGTTCGTTCTCCCGGAGCCAGATCAGTTTACACAAGGGCGACATGGCATGTACGGGCACACCTGATAATTGGTATAATCTTTCAGCATCGCCCTGTGCATGTATACGGCGGGCAATGTCCTGCGAACGGTTGTCGGCCCAGATGATGCTGTTGGTGAGCGGTGTGCAGGTTTCATCCACTGCAATCACGCTGTGCATGGCAGCGCTGAAGGAGACAAAGGCCGGTTCCATTGTATTGTTACGACCGATCAGTGTTTGCAATGTATGCAGCACGGCAGTCAGGATATCGTCTGGCCGTTGTTCACTGTATCCTTGCTTTGGATGCAGCAGATCATAATTCCCCACGCAACTGTCGAGGATAATTCCAGTTTTATCAAACGCCACTGTTTTGGTAGCGGTGGTGCCAATATCCACGCCTATATAATATTTCATCTGCCAGGTTCTGTTTCACCCACAAGCTAAAGAAATAGGATGAATGCTACCTTTGAAGTATGAAAATATTCCAGCAGGCGGTGCAACTCGCGCCCAGGAAAAGGGGTTTCCACCTTATTACATGGGAAATACTGCAGGCTATCCCGGAACTGCAAATGGTGAAAGCCGGGATGTGCCAGGTATTCATCCAGCATACTTCGGCATCCCTTACCATCAACGAAAATGCCGATCCTACCGTTCGCGTTGATTTTGAAACCTGGTTCAA
>CAMLPA010000202.1 GCA_946481605.1 uncultured Flavihumibacter sp.
TCGAAAGCAGGGCGCAATATTACAACTTTTTTCCTTAACTTTTGAATACTGTAAATTTGAAGCATGGATACCGTAGTTGCGCAACCTAAGTACAATCTGAACGAGGAAGAAGAAAAAAAGCTGATTCTCCGGGAATACCGGTCATTGTTGAGGGCCCTGAAAACAAAACTGAAAAAAGGCGATAAAGAACTGATCCGTACCGCTTTTGAAATGGCCGTGGAAGCCCATAAATCGATGCGGCGGAAAAGCGGGGAGCCGTATATTCTGCATCCCATCGCGGTTTCTCATATATGTGTGGACGAGATCGGGCTGGGGGTGCGTTCTTCCATTTGCGCCCTGCTGCACGATACGGTGGAAGATACCGATATCACCCTGGAAGATATTGAAAGGGAATTCGGCCCCGAAATCGCGCGGATCGTGGATGGACTCACCAAAATATCCAACGTCATCGACGCCAATTCTTCGCAACAGGCGGAGAATTTCAAAAAGATACTGCTCACACTTACCGACGACCCGCGGGTGATCCTCATCAAACTGAGCGACCGCCTCCACAACATGCGCACCCTCGACAGCATGAAGCGGGAAAAACAACTGAAGATCGCTTCCGAAACGGTTTGGGTGTACGCGCCCCTCGCCCACCGCATGGGCCTGTACAACATCAAGACCGAACTGGAAGACCTTTCCATGAAGTACCTGGAACCCGATACCTACCGCGAAATCGCCCGGAAACTGGCCGAAACAAAACGCGAAAGAACCCGGTACATCAACGAATTCATCCGCCCGCTCCGCGACCAGTTGGAGAAAACAGGGTTTCATTTCGAAATCCATGGCCGTCCCAAAAGCATCCATTCCATCTGGAACAAAATGAAGAAAAAAGGCGTGGCCTTCGAAGAAGTGTACGACCTCTTCGCCATCCGCGTGATCCTCAACTCTTCCCCCGAAAAAGAAAAGGAAGAATGCTGGAAAGTGTATTCGCTCATCACCGATCAGTACACGCCCAGCCCGGAACGTTTGCGCGACTGGCTCAGCAACCCAAAGTCGAACGGGTATGAGGCGCTGCATACTACCGTGATGGGCCCGCAGGGCAAATGGGTGGAAGTGCAGATACGTACCCACCGCATGAACGAGATCGCCGAAAAAGGGCTCGCCGCCCACTGGAAATACAAAGAAGGGACCAACGACGAATCCCGCTTCGACAAATGGTTCCACCAGATCCGCGAAGTGCTCGCCAACCAGGAAGCCGATACCGTCGATTTCCTCCAGGATTTCAAAACGAGTTTCCTCGCAGAAGAAATATATGTGTATACCCCAAAAGGTGATGTGAAAATGTTGCCCATCGGTTCCACCTCACTCGATTTCGCGTTCTCCATCCACAGCGCCATCGGCTCCAAATGTATCGGCGCAAAGGTGAACCACAAACTCGTTCCCCTAAGCCATAAACTGCGCAGCGGCGACCAGGTGGAAATCATTACTTCGAATAAGCAGCGCCCCAACGAAGATTGGCTGAACATTGTGGTGACGGCAAAGGCGAAAACCAAGATCAAAGACGCGCTGAAGGAAGAAAAAAGAAAGATCGCCGAAGAAGGAAAATATACAGTGCAACGCAAGCTGGAAGGCATGGGCGCCGCATACAATCAATACAATATTGATGTGCTTACGGCTTTCTACAAACAGGCATCCACACTGGATTTTTTCTACCAGGTTTCCATCAAATCCATCGACCTGAAAGAGCTGAAAGAGTTCCAGGTGCTGGGCGATAAACTGGAACCGCCCAAGCCTCCTAAACCGGTGATCGAGCACAAACCGGAATACAATGAACAAGCATCCAACATCAACCGGAAGGATACAGAACTGATCATTTTCGGGGAAAGCAGCGACCGCATCGTATACAACCTTGCCAACTGCTGTAAGCCCATTCCCGGCGATGATGTGTTCGGCTTCGTAACCACAGGAAAGGGCCTCACCATCCACAGAACCAATTGTCCGAACGCCGCCAAACTCATGGCCAATTACGGACACCGCGTGGTGAAAACCAAGTGGGCCAAGAACAAAGAAATCTCCTTCCTTACGGGCCTGAAAATTGTAGGGTTGGATGATGTAGGTGTGGTGAACCGCATCACCAATCTTATTTCCGGCGAACTGAGGATCAACATCAACGCTATTACCATTGAAGCGCGGGAAGGCTTGTTTGAAGGCAATATCAAAGTATATGTGCACGACAAAGAGGAACTGGAAGAACTGGTTGAGCGGTTGCTGAAACTCCCCGGCATAGAACGGGTTGACCGCTACGATACGGAAGAGAAATAAGGTTGAAGGCTTATTCATTCAAAACTATATTTTATGATACTCGTTCCCACCGATTTTTCCAATGCCGCAAGAGCCGCCGCGGAATACGCCGCTCAACTCGCCGCCGCTACAAAGCAAAGCCTGTTGCTGTTTCACGCGTATATGTTGCCAACGCCAGTATCCGACCTCCCCTATGTGATGGTAACTGCCGATGCCCTGCAGGAAGAAAATGAAAAGATGGCCGCCAAAGAAGCGCAGCGACTGAACAACCTTTACCAGGTGCCCGTGGAATGGACCGTTCGCATTGGTGTCCCTTCTGCAGAAGTAGATGTGCTCACGGAAGAAAAGAACATCGGTTGGGTCGTGATGGGCATGAAAGGAGAAAACGGCCTGGAAAAACTGATCGGCAGTACCACCACCAATACCTTAAAACGGGTAAAAGTTCCGGTGATTGTAGTGCCCGAAGGATGTACGTTCCGCCCCTTACAAAGGATCGCCTTCGCTACTGATTTCAATCCCTCGCTGCCTCAAAATGTGTACGACAGGATATTTGAACTATCAGAACACTTCCAAAGTACACTTGATGTACTGCATGTTTCCAAACAAGATGAACTAAGTTCCGAAGAAGCCGCCGGTAAAATAAGAATGTCCGCGGTGCTGAGTAATGTGCCCCACGAATACCATGAAATCCAGGAAAACAAAGTGGTAGACGGTATCCTCCACTACCTGGAACAACAACCTGCCGACCTGCTGGTAATGGTGGCGCAGCCGCACCCCTTCCTGGAAGGACTTTTCCACACCAGTCAAACCCGGAAAATGGCTTTTAATACGCCTATTCCCTTGCTGGTGATCCATCAAAAACACTAATTATCAAGCAATTAAAAGAAAGGACCGCTATTTCGGTTTCGCCCGTTCCCATAGTGTAAAAAATTGTACCTTTGCAGCCCCCAAACAGGGTTTAGAATTCATTTTATACACTTAAATAACTGATAATGGCAACCGTTACGAGGGAAAATATCGGTTTACTGAACGACAAGATCACAGTAAAAGTAGCCGGAGAAGACTATCTTCCTTCCTTTGAAAAAGCGCTGAAAACTTACAGCAAAACAGCTAATATACCTGGCTTCAGGAAAGGAATGGTACCCGCAGGACTTATCCGCAAAATGCACGGCCAGTCGGTGTTTACCGACGAAGTATTGCGTTCCGTTGAAAAACAACTGAACGATTACATGACCACCGAGCAACTGGAGATTTTCGCGCAGCCCCTCCCCATGCCCGAGAACGATGCCCGCCAGCTTGATCTGAACAACCCCGCTGAATATGCGTTCGCGTTCGAGATCGGTCTGAAACCCAACTTCTCCATCACCGATCTTTCCAAAGGAAAATTCATCGGTTACAAAGTAGAGATCACCGAAGAGATGATTGATGAGGAAGTGAGCAGGCTCCAGCTCCGTCACGGAAAAATGACCGATCCTGAAACGGTTACTTCCGACGACAACGTGCTGAACATCACTTTTAAAGAAGCTGATGAAGCCGGTAACGTTGTAGAAGGTGGCATTACAAAAGACAACTCCCTCCTCGTAAAATATTTCTCTGAAGCATTCCGCCCACAACTGATGGGCATCGCGGCAGGAGCTACTTTCACTACCACCATCGCCAACGCGTTTGATGGTAAAGAGCAGGAATGGGTACTGGGCGACCTCGGTCTTACAGCCGCCGACGCCGGTAAAAATTTCATCCTGGAAGTAACCAAGGTAGGACTGGTAGAACGTTCTGAACTCAATGAAGAATTCTTCAAGCAGGTATATCCCGCTATCGAGATCAACTCCGCGGATGAATTCCGTGCGCAGGTGAAATCAGAGATCGAACAACACTGGGCCGCGCAAACCCGCAACCAACTGCACGACCAGATTTTCCACGCCCTCGTGGACGATACACAGATCGATTTCCCCGAAACTTTCCTGAAACGCTGGATGCAGTTCAACCAGGAACAACCCAAAACCGCTGAGCAGGCTGAAGCCGAGTTCCCCGCGTTTAAGAACCAGTTGAAATGGACCCTGATCGTTGACCAGATCGTGAAAGACAATAAGATCGAAGTTGGTCCGGAAGACATCAAAGCTTTCGCGAAGCAACAACTCTTCGGTTACATGGGTATGCCCACTTCAGGTGATGACCAACCCTGGATCGAAGATTACGTAAACCGTATGCTGAAGGACCGCAAATTCGTAGAAGACAGCTTCCACCGCATCCAGACCGAAAAAGTTTTCGGATGGGCTGAAACACAGGTGAAGCCTAAAGAAGAGAAGATCAGCACCGATGCTTTTACAAAGCTGGTGCAGGAGCATAAGCACTAATGCTTCCGCTTTAAATAATAAAAAAATCCCCCGGCAAATTACCGGGGGATTTTTTTATTGGAGCTATTAAAACGCTTTCTTCTTCTCACTGATCTCTTTCAACATCTCTTTCACCGCCGCTTCTATCTGCGGATCCCTTCCATTCAGGAAATCTTCGTAAGGCAGCGGAACACGGATATCCGGCTCGAGTTGGAGGTTCTCGGTAGGACGATTTTCTTTCCCGATCGTAGCTACCATTGGGATACCGAATACCAGGGTAGGATCGATCTGGGTTTCCCACCAAACTGCGGTACCCGTACCCGGAACCGGCATACCTACCAGTTTACCGATGCCATTCTGTTTATAGATATACGGGAAAATGAACGCGTCGCTGTAATTTCCTTCGCTCATCAATACCACACTTGGCTTGCTCCAGCGGCCCATTGGTTCGCCGTCTTTCAGGCGGTTGCCCTGCGGTGCGAAACTGAGGTATTGTTTGCCGCTGAGAAAGGTGTTCAGGTCGTCGTGCAACCAGCCGCCGCCATTGAAGCGGGTGTCTACAATCAAAGCTTCTTTGTCGAAATTTTTACCGAGCACCACATCGAAGGTACTGCGGAAGCTGCCGTCGTTCATACCCTGAACATGCACGTAACCGATTTTCCCATCGCTCAGTTTGCGCACCATATCATCCATCATTTTCAACCAGCGCTTGTACATCAATGAGGCCTCTTCTCCGAAGGAGATCGGTTGAACGATTTCCTCCCAACGTGTTTTGGTAGATGGATCATACATGCTCAGTAAGGTATTCTTACCGGTTTTCCTGTTCAGGAACTTAGCCCAGTCGGCATTTTCCGTAATGCTTTCTCCATCAATCTTTTCGATGATAGTTCCGGCTTTCACCTTGCTGGACGATTTATCGAGCGGACCACCGGCAATCACTTCAGTCACCTTCAGCCCGTTTCCACCAATACTTTCATCGTACAACAAACCAAGTACGGCGGTGGCGTCAGGGTTCTGCATTTGAGGGGAATAACGTCCTCCTGTATGCGAAGCGTTCAGTTCGCCGAGTATTTCGCTCAGCAGTTCCTGGAAATCGTAATTGTTGGAAATATGCGGCAGGAATCTGGCGTAGTTCTTGTGCAGCGCGGCCCAATCGAGGCCATGAAGTTTTGGATCGTAGAATTTCTTTTCCACCTGGCGCACGGCGTGGTCGAGGATGTATTCCCTTTCTTTCGCCTGGTTCAGCACCATTTCTCCATTGATACCGATGGGCGATACTTTCCCGGATTCATCCACTTTCACGAGGGAGCCGCGGTTGGTAACGAACAGCGTTTTCCCGTCTTTGCTCATTTCAATCCCGCTGGGAGATCCGCCCAGTTTGGCGAGGATCTTCGTATCATGTGTGCGTGTATCGGTTACCCAGAGGTCGAATCCTTTCTCGAAGGAAGCCAGGTAATACAATTTGCTGCCGTCTTCATTCAGCACATAATCTGAAACAGATGAACTGTTGATGGTGAGGCGCGCCACGCGGTTCTCGAAGTTTTCCATATCGGGCGACCATGCTTTTTCTTCTTTCTTCGGCTCGGCCGTTTTGCTGGTTCCTTTCTTATCTGTGGCCGGCGTTTCTTTATCGGCCTTCTCTTTTTCAGTTTTCTCTTTCTCTTCTTTCTCCTTCAGCAA
>CAMLPA010000203.1 GCA_946481605.1 uncultured Flavihumibacter sp.
CTGAGGTAGCTCCATTCTTTAAGGCAATTAAAAACGCCTACTTTTCTGGACGCGGTTACCACCGGAGGAAAGAATATTTTTCTGGAGAGCAGCGCGTTGAGCTGGTTGATTCTTTTCCTTTCAGGATCATCGTAAAACTGAATCACCGGCGTGGTGGCGAAGAATCCTGCAAAGGCAAGCGGCACGCTACTCGCTGAAATGCAGATATTGTATTTGTTCTTCCCGATGAGTTGGAAGAACCTGAAAGTACGTTTCACGTTGCCTTCCCAGAAGATGGACCATTTGCTGCCGTGGCTGGCGCCCACCTGTATGTTGTTGAAGCCGGGGTATTCTTTTTGAATGATGGCCGGTAACTTACCTCTGCCGAGGTAACTGATGGTAACGTCCCATCCTGCGGTAGACAATTCTTTGGATAGCCCTTTAAAGAGGTTCAGTTGCGCCGGATGTTTGATGTCGATAAGAATCTTTCGGGGTTGGTTCTTCATGGATCGCTGATTTTAATGGAAGTATCTTTTGTAGTTGCGTTGGTAGGTGAGTTGCTCTATTTTCCGTGTATTGATTTTTTGCGCGGGGTTTCCGCCGTAGATGCCCCATGGTTCTGTGTCTTTTGTGAGTACGGCACCCAATGCCAGAACGGAACCGCGTTTCACTGTTTTACCGGGAAGGATGTATGCTCCGGTAAAAATGCTGGCTTCGTTTTCAATGACCACGGGGGCGCCCAGTGTCGCATAGCCGGGATCGTTAAGGTTATGTCCGAGGGTGAAGATGCGCACATAACCGGCGATGTCCACATTATCGCCGATATGAATGCCCCTTCTTCCATCGAGCAGGCTGTCGTGCCCGATAGAGCAGTTGTTGCCGATTTTTATTTTCCAGGGTGCATAAACACGCACATTCATCTGGATATTGGTATGCTTTCCGATCTTCATCCTGTACAGGTGCCGGTAAATCATTTTCCGGATGAAATAACTGGGAATCTTGTTGAAGAAATGATTGGCGAGTCCCAGGTAAAAGAAGTGGAAATAATCCACTACGGTTCGGGCGGGTGTGCCGTATTTCAGTTTGTCTTTCATGCGCTGTTCCTGTTTTTGATTCTTTTGGCGGGCACGCCGGCATATACGCCATAAGGCTCCGTGTCTTTGGTGAGTACGGCGCCTGCTGCCACGATGCATCCTTTCCGGATGGTAACACCGGGCATTACAATCACCCGCAGGCCCAGCCATACATCGTCTTCAATTACGGTGGGTTGAACGGGTTTTACACCCTGCTCGCTCATGGGCAGGTCTGCTGAACTGTTTTCGTGCATCTTGCCGAGTACGATACATTCTCTTGCAATCATCACATGGTTCCCGATCTGTACATTGTCAAGCCTGGTATTTTCGTTCACCTGGCAATTGCTTCCGATGGAAACATTGTTACCGGATCCGATGTACACGCCCCGCTGAATTTTTGTGTTCCCTCCAACAGGCACCACGCCACGCAGGTTGGCACGCCTGATTTTATTGTATAGTTTCCCGCCGGGAAACCAGGAGTTCGGCAATTTTGAACTGAAACAGTAGTACAGTAATAACCTGATCTTTTTCATACCGCCATTTTATTGGTGTGGTGAACTTGTTCCGGCGACAACAATACCAGCTGTTCCGCCGAAGCCAGCAGGTATTCTGAAATGGCGAGCGCCATCCACGATTGCCAGCGGATGTATTTGATCCGGGAACGGAACACTTTGTTCTCAAAAAAGTGGAAGTACCCTTTTTCTGAATCATAAAACCGCTGGATAGTCCATTGCAGCACTTCCTTCGCTTTTTCCAGTTCCCCGGTTTTGGAGAACAGAATGATGGCATTGGCGGTGTCACGGGTTTCTGTAAAAAAAATATTACTTCTGATGTCTGTTGGTTTGTGTTGGGTATGGAAGTGCAGGGCGCGGGGTCCATCGAAGCAATGTGCTTTGTAGGTGTCCATTCCTTTGGTGAACATTGTTTCCGAGGCCTCGTTTCCAGCTATTTTGTTCATGAGAAAAATAGATTCCAATACAAATGCCGTGTGGAAATTATCGCTGTAACCGGCTTTGACGGAATAACCCCAGGTGCCGTCTTCCCTTTGTACTTTTTTAAGGTAGGCCAGTATTTTAGAAATGGTGGTTTTATACCTTTCTTCGGGCTGAATGGCATAGAGTTCCGCATAGAACCTGCCCACTTTAGCTGTAGCGTTGTACACCTCATCTTTCTGATTGGGTAGGTATGAATACCAGCAATCCGTTTCAGATTCGAACTTCATCCATTGTGTGTGCAGGATGTTTTCGAAAGAAAGAATCAGGTCAAGCAGTTCGGGGTTCTGGCGTTTCCTGTAGCTGGCGAGGAAAGCATACATGGTGAACAGACTGATGATGAGCGAGGTTTTTCCCGGACCTGAACTGTAGCGGGAGAGCGTCATCTCAAATGCGAAGCCCACGGAGAAATCCGTGAATTCGTTGCTTTTATTATTCCTGAACCAGGCAATCAGTTTGTCGATCTCTGCTTCGTACCGAACATGGTCATAGTTGGCCATGGCATGAAGGAAGAGCGCGTTGGATTTGGAGTTCTCCGATGGGCCAATGCCAAGTAAGCTCCTGAAATTGATGGGGGAAACTTTGTTCAGAAACGAAATTTTTGGTGCCAGCTTACCGGGTACGCGTAGTTTGGCACCGGCGTAATCGTTCGGGTCTATGCCCCTGTAGTTGTTTTCCTGCGCCTGCTGTAGTAGTTTTTCAAGGATCATTTCAATGGATTTAGGTGTCATGCGAAAGAAGGTTTATGTTGATTGGCTGTGGGTTCCCATATCTCATTTTCAAGACGTTCTATTACTTTCTGTACCGTAAAATGTGTGCGGGCGAATTTGTAATTGTATTCACCCATTTCGCCTACATTTCCCAACGCTATGGCAGCAGTCATTTTTTCTTCCAGTTCATCCAGTGTGGCCTGTTGCATTTTAAAGCCCATTTTTTCATCCTGGAAAAAATCGCCGAGCGCCCCGGCGTGGGTAGTGATTACAGCAAGACCGGCAGCCATCGCTTCCAGGATGCTGATGGGCATTCCTTCGCCATGCGAAGTAGGTAGTACAAAAATGTTCGACTGCTGGAAAAGTGCGGTTTTTTCTTCGCCTTCCACCAGGCCATGGAAATGAATGTTAGGGTTGTTAAATGCAGTTATCGTTCGCTTAACGGTTTCTTCCAGTGAACCAAAGCCTGCCACATTCAACTGAATGTGCGGGTACTTCTGGCTCAACCGCTGAAACACATTCAGCAACAATAAAATACCTTTTTCTTTTTCGAGCCGGGCGAGGTAGAGGAACCGGGAACCCTGGATGTGTTCCGCTTCCGGCAGTGGGAAATGGGCGATGAACTTCCTGTCAACAACAGTGGTTTCCACAATAATCTTCTTCTGATAACCTCGTTCTTCCAGTTGCTGCTTAAAGTCCTTGCTTAATACGAAAAGTTTATCGGCCTTAAAAAATACGTTCAGTTGTTTGCCGGGAATCTTTTCAAAATACGCCTGGTTCCATCCGTGAATAAATACATATACTTTTTTGAAGGATAGTTTGGAAAGCAGGATAAAAATCCGGTCGCGTTTAAAAGCTTTTTTATCCATCGAAGTATTTACCAGGATGGCTTTACAGGATGGGTTGAAGAAAACTTCCAGCGCGAAACTGAGGTACCTTTCAATAGTGAAGGCGATCTTTTTGATTTTTCCTTTGCCGGCATTTCCTCTGAAAAAATAACTTTCGTCGGCGCTCCAGTTGCCTTTCAGGGCCTTCACATAGGAGCTTACTCCGCCGCTGGTGTTGGGGTAGGGAGAGAGGATCAGGAGTTTTCTGGGGCTTTTCATACAGATTTGCTTTAGGGGTTAACGTATTTTCCTTTCGTGATGAATGCGATGAGCATCCGGCTATGGTCTTCTGAATTGAATTCCTTGAAGGCTCTTTCCCTGGCGCTCCTGCCGTTTTTCCACAATAGCTCCGGACTTTCAAATAGTTCATTAAAAACCTTCGATAAACTTTCTGTGTTTTCCGGCGTATAATAAAGCAGTGCGTCTTCTCCCACGCAATCCACCACGGGCCCGATGCGTGCTGAGATCACACAATTTCCGGTAGCCATATATTCGCCCAGCTTAAAAGGGAAGCCTGTATTGGCGAACCCGCTGTTGTTCCGGGGCATCACCAGTACATCTGTTTGCAGAATGTATTGATAGTACTCTTCATCTGTAAGGAAGCCAAGAAATTCCAGGTTGTTTATGTTGTGTTGTTTTGCTCTGGAAAGAATTTCTTCTTTCTTCCGTTCGGGACATTTTCCTGACAAATAGAATTTTCCTATCCCCCCATTGTGTTGCATAGAAGAGCTGAAAAAAGCATCCAGCATAATATCGAAATCATCTTTAGGCGCATAGGAGCCGCCATAAAAGAAGTTGATGCGTTGCTTTTTTTCCTGTTGCCCGCGTGCCGGAAAATTCTTCGGATCAACAGATATCGGGAGCAGCAGTATCCGTGTTTCTTTACTGAAAAATCCACGCAGCATTTCGTATAAATAACCCGATATGCCGATGTATCCGCTGGCGAACCATCCGGAACGGCGAAGCAGCCACACGGAGAGTTGGAGGTTCATTTTGCCCAGCCTGCTTTTTTTAAAGGGAATGATTTCACGGAGATCCTCCACGATATCAAAATAAATGCTGAAGCCCAGCATTTTTACGAGCAGCAGCGTAAGGAAATTGTACAATGTTGGGTAACCGTAATGGTAATAGATGTGCGGACCGCTGAAGTTTTTCCTGGCTGCAACAAGTTGCTTCCATTCGCCGAAGATATTTCCGGCCGTCATAAAAGTTACGTTCCCATTGGTTTCCGTGGTGGTGCGCTTATCACGGTACAGGTTGATTACCTGGTGTTCTTGCTGCAGATAAGCCACCAGGTTACCAATCCTTTTGGCGGCGGCGAGTCCGTTTCGGATGCCAACGGGTGCGAATATTATGGTAAGTCTGTTACTCATATTGCTTTTAGTTCCTGTTGTGTTATATGCTTAATAACTTTGCATGGATTTCCAGCCGCGATCACATTGGCCGGTATACTTCTGGTTACAACACTGTTCGCGCCGATCACGGTATTCTCTCCGATTGTTACACCTTTCAATACCACAGCATTTACGCCAAGCCATACATTGTTGCCGATGATCACCTCCTGCGGCTCACCCGATCTTTTGTCCTCCAGGTGCCAGTCTGAATCGGTGATCAACGTATTGGCGCCGCAGCGCACATTGTTGCCGATGACAATTCTTCTGAACGCGCCGATCACTGTGCCGCTGAACCCGCAGTTGTCGCCAATCTCTATGGAAGCCCTATACGCTGAATGGTGTGTTGAAAGAATGCAGGGGCGGTTGATGCCGATGAGATTGGAGGCAGGCTTCGACCTGAAATCACATCTTGCGCCGATTTTTATGGTGGTGCCGGGATATCTTTTGAAATGGCATTTGCCAATGAATTGTGTTCTGTTTCCTACCTTCACGCCCCACCATCCCGCCCGGATACGATTGGCTGTTCCAGACAGGAGCAGGAGTTGGTTGTGAAGGGTGTAGGTGGTATGTGAAAGATTTTTAAACTTCATTTCTTTTCATTTTTAAGAAACCGTCGGTTGTTCAGTGT
Source organism: uncultured Flavihumibacter sp. (assembly GCA_946481605.1). The sequence goes on from CAMLPA010000203.1 coordinate 5,664, forward strand.
TTTGTTGTTCGTAATACTTATTGTAAACCAGGCAAAGCAGCAGTCCACATACATTGATGTGAAAAAAAACAAGTGTTACATTGGCCAGAACAAATCCCATCATTCCCCAGTATGGACCCCAGTAATTGTGGCGCGTAGCTGTACGCTTCAGTTTTTTCATCATACTCACCAGGAACATAATGAACAATACAGCGCCCGCAATACCATACCAGTAAAGAAGCGAGAGGTAGCCTACATGTATCTGAGATGACCTTCCTTTGAGTAGTAATTCAAGTTCTTTGTCGCCGGTAGCACCTTCTCCGAATTTGAGGTTGCCTTTTCCCAAAACAGGATTGTGCGGATATAATTCAGAGAAAACTTCGAATGCAAGCAGCCTGGAAGATGCAGCTCCTTCGGAAAGCCCGCCGTGGTTGGTCTCCAGCAGGCGTTCGTTAATGAACCCATCCACATCAAATTTAACATACAGCAACAACTGGTAAAGCAGGATGCAGACCAGTGAAGTGCCCAGTAGGAATTTCAGTATTCTGGAAAGTGTTATTTTCCTGTAATCGAAAGTAACCATCAGGCAGAGCACCCAGTTGATCATCATCCACCTGGATTTGTTGATGAGGGTGAATATGGC
>CAMLPA010000204.1 GCA_946481605.1 uncultured Flavihumibacter sp.
TGCACCGGGAGGTTTTCCCGGGCCTGTGTTTTCAGGTCAAGTCCCATGTGGTAATGGTTGGAACGAAGTTCACCGAAATTCCCGCTCAGGGAGATGGGAATATTCAAAGGATTTCTGAAGAAATTTTGGGGATAGGCCGTAGCCGGGAACAACTGCGCCCGAACCGGGAGGAGGTAAAAAATACCCAGAAACAAGATAATGCCACACTTCGCTGAAAATTTACGCGTCTTCGCCATCCTTTTACCTGTTTTTTGCGTTAATACTGGGGTCAAAGGTAGGTGAACGGGCTTATCTGTAGAACCACTGTTTGAACATCAAACCAAAAGTTCTGTTAACTTAAAAATTATATATAAAGGATACAACGTTTGGCATGATATTTCTGTCATCAGTAAAACATCCAATCTTCCAACATGGAATTCCGCTATTAAGCCTTTAAAAATTTAAAACAGGAGCGTATGAAAACAGGATTTAAAACAAAACTTACATTGCTGGTAGCCGCCGCAGCAGGGTTTGTGGCGGGAAGATGGGGAAATTCGGAAACAAAAGACAGGTTGACACAACGCTTCAAGGTCAAACAGATCGATCAACGCCCTGCGGCTGGGGATGTGGATGTGATGCATGGCGAGGTAACCCTTGACGAGTACGAATTGTTATCGTTTCACAACTGAGTATCAGAATTTTAAACAGATGATATATCCCCTTGTGCCCGCTTCTTTTGGAAGCGGGCACTTTTTTTTGGAGTGGGGGGCGCATCTTCATACCTTTGCGCAATTTATCTCGATAAAAAAATGCCTAAAGACGCCTCCATCAAGTCGGTCCTGATCATCGGTTCAGGTCCTATCATCATCGGTCAAGCCTGCGAATTTGATTACTCCGGAACCCAGGCTGCACGCAGCCTTCGTGAAGAAGGAATCAAAGTAATTCTTATTAACTCCAACCCCGCCACCATCATGACTGACCCTATGATGGCCGACCGGGTGTACCTGCTCCCACTCACTGTGGAAAGTATCGAGCAGATCCTGGAGGAAAACCAGATCGATGCAGTTCTTCCTACCATGGGCGGCCAAACGGCCCTCAACCTGGCCAAAGAAGCCGAAGAACTCGGGGTTTGGGAAAAATTCAACGTACGCCTGATCGGGGTAGACATCAAAGCCATCGATAAAGCTGAAGACCGCGAACTCTTCCGCCAATGGATGATCAGAATGGGTGTGCCCGTTGCTCCCGCTAAAACCGCGAACTCCTTCCTCGAAGGAAAAGAATTCGCGCAGGAAATAGGTTTCCCCCTCGTAATCCGCCCCTCCTTTACCCTCGGTGGTACAGGTGGTGGTTTCGTTCACTCTAAAGATGACCTCGACGAAGCGCTCAACCGCGGTCTCCAGGCCTCTCCCATCCACGAAGTACTGGTGGAACAAGCCGTGCTGGGATGGAAAGAATACGAACTGGAACTGCTTCGCGATGCCAACGACAACGTGGTGATCATCTGTACCGTGGAGAACTTCGACCCCATGGGTGTGCATACCGGCGACTCCATCACTGTTGCCCCGGCCATGACACTCAGCGACACCGCCTTCCAACTGATGCGCAACACAGCCATCAACATGATGCGCGACCTCGGCAACTTCGCCGGAGGTTGTAACGTGCAGTTCGCCCTCAACCCCGAAACAGAAGAGATCATCGCGATCGAGATCAACCCACGCGTGAGCCGCTCTTCTGCCCTGGCCTCCAAAGCTACGGGATACCCCATCGCCAAGATCGCCGCTAAACTGGCCATCGGATATACACTGGATGAACTGGAAAACCAGATCACCAAAACCACTTCCGCTTACTTCGAACCAGCCCTGGACTATGTGATCGTGAAAGTGCCCCGCTGGAACTTCGATAAATTCAAAGGAGCAAACGATACGCTCGGTCTGCAGATGAAGAGCGTGGGAGAAGTAATGGCCATCGGCCGCAGCTTCACCGAAGCCGTGCAGAAAGCCTGCCAGAGTCTCGAGAACAACGCTGTTGGGCTGGGCTACTATGGCAAATCCCAGATGCACGCGGAAGAACTCATCGAATACATCAAGACCCCGAAATGGGACCGTCTGTTCCGCATCAAAGACGCGCTGATGCTGGGCGTGAGTGTGAGCACCGTGGTAAAAGCTACCAGGATCGACCGCTGGTTCATCTACGAGATCCAGAAGATCTGCAACATCGAGAAAGAAATCGCCAAATACAAACTGGAGTCACTGCCCATCGAACTGCTGCGCGAAGCCAAACACCACGGCTTCTCCGACGAGCAGATTAGCCGCATCATGCAGGACGCCAGCGAAGATGCCGTGTACGAAAAAAGAAAAGCGGCCGGCATTACCCGCGTATACAAAATGGTGGACACCTGCGCCGCGGAATTCGAAGCGAAAACACCTTATTTCTACTCTACTTTCGAAAACGGCAACTACAACGAAAGCAAGCGCAGCGATAAAAAGAAGATCGTCGTACTCGGCTCCGGCCCCAACAGGATCGGACAGGGTATCGAATTCGACTACTGCTGCGTACACGGGCTGCTCGCCATCAAAGAATCCGGCTACGAAGCCATCATGGTGAACTGTAACCCCGAAACCGTTTCCACCGATTTCGACGTCGCCGATAAACTGTACTTCGAACCCGTTTACTGGGAACACCTCTGGGAAATCATCGAACACGAGCAACCCGAAGGAGTAATCGTGCAACTCGGCGGTCAAACAGCGTTGAAACTCGCCGAACGCCTCCACGAGAAAGGCATTAAGATCATCGGAACTTCCTTCGATAGCATGGACATTGCCGAAGACCGTGGCCGCTTCTCCGATATGCTGAAAGAACTGGAAATTCCTTACCCGCAATATGGTACTGCTTACGATGTGGATGAAGCCATCGTGGTGGCCAACAAAGTAGGCTATCCGGTACTCGTGCGTCCTTCCTACGTGTTGGGCGGACAAAGGATGCGTATCGTAATCAACGATGAAGAAGTGGAAAAAGCAGTAGTGAGTCTGCTGAAACATATTCCCGGTAACAAGATTCTCATCGACCACTTCCTCGACCGCTGTCAGGAAGCAGAAGTGGACGCTATCTTCGACGGGGAGAACTTCCATGTAATGGGTGTGATGGAACATATTGAGCCCGCAGGTATCCACTCCGGCGACTCTAACGCGGTACTGCCCGCCTTCAACCTCACCCCGCTCGTGGTGACCACCATGGAACACTATTCCGAAAAGATCGCCCGCGCACTGAACATCAAAGGACTGATCAACATCCAGTTCGCGATCAAAGACGGAAAGGTATTCGTGATCGAGGCCAACCCACGCGCTTCACGTACCACGCCATTCATCGCGAAAGCATACCAGATTCCTTACCTCAACATCGCCACAAAAGTGATGCTGGGCGCCAACAAACTCACCGATTTTAAATTCGAGAAAAAACTGAAAGGATACGCCATCAAAGAACCGGTGTTCTCTTTCAACAAGTTCCCCGGTGTGAACAAGGAACTCGGGCCGGAAATGAAATCCACAGGAGAAGCGATCCGCTTCGTGAAAGACCTGCGCGATCCTTACTTCAGGCAGTTGTACAAAGACAGGAGCATGTACCTGAGCAAGTAAGTTTTAGATAATTCTTTTGAGAAGGATGTGCCGGGAGGTGCATCCTTTTTTTGTTTTCACGCGACTGCTTTGTGCTTCGCACTGCGCAGCGCACTGCTTCGTTCCTCGCAGGGGCAAGGACGCAAAGCCTTGATTACATTTGCGCAGGCTTTGTTGCGGAATTTTTTGCTCGCGGAGGCGCAGCGGCGCGGAGCATTGAGTAATCGCCAAGAAGTGTTACGTTGCTGATGGCGGTGATTTCATGCGCTGGCTCGTTCATCGTGGGAACAGGGCATAAATTAGAATGAAGAGGTGCAAGGGTATGAGGAGGAGAATGCAGTTATATTTTGAAAAAGGAATTGGTTTCATTCAAAAAAAGTCCGGATGGCGCGAACGCTCATCCGGACAACCCCTCTAACTATGAACTTTTTAGTGACTTATCTTATTACGATTTTCTCCGTGTGGCCATTCCCCTGGAGGTAATAGATACCGGCGGAGAGCCCTGTGAACTGCTCGTTGTAAGTTCCCGCGGCACGTGTTTTCTTCCAAACTTCCTGTCCGGCGCCATTGTAAAGGCGCAGTTGTGTGGCTTCAAAAAGTTGTAACGTTACGCTGCTATTGTTGCCGGTATTGCTCAGCACGCGGAAAGTAACAGGAGCCGTATTCCACTGCATCACCCTGATGGCGCTGTAGCTTGTTTGTCCATCCAGGTCGCGTTGCAGGATTCTGTACTGGTTGTTGCCTGTAGCGGGATTAGAATGGCTGAATGTGTAGGTTTTCACCGTATTGCTTTCGCCCGCAGCGTTAACAGTACCAAGCTTAGTCCATTCGCCATTGTTGGCTTTATGTTCCACATCAAAATTGTAGGTATTCTCTTCCCTCGCCGTGCTCCACTGGAGCGCTACTTCAGCACCTTTTTTTGTTGCGGTGAACGACAACCACGAAACGGGTAATGTTTCCGGAGGAATGGCATTGGCCAACCACTTCGCATACAACGTAAGGTTAGTATTTCCGGTATAGGAGGCTCCCGCCGTATAATCAGTTCCCGACCCATTGGGGGACGTGTTCCAACCCGAGAAATCATAGTATGTCCTGGCCAGACTTCCTGTATTACCCGCAATAGTGCCATTCACACCATTGCCATATTGTGCGATCGCTGGAGCCGTTCCGCTTGTATTGCTGTTACCGATATAGGTGATGGAATAATTGGAAGAAGTGGCGAAATTAGGCGTAAGTGTAGTATTCTCATTGATGGCAAGACTGAGCGGATTCCCCGAAACAGTTCCTGATCCACCCAGGTTATACGTCCAGTTGGTCAGTTGGTACCCTGTGGAAGGAAGTGCCGTAATGGAAACAGTGGTTCCGGAAGGATACACTTCCCCAAAGATGGAAGCGCCAGACACTGTTCCTCCGGTAGAGTTTTTGATCTTGAAGATCACGTAGTCGTCCACAATTCTTTCTACAGCGCCAACAGCGGGTGCAGTGGCGCGGGCCTGACCGGTCATATCCGAAGTTACCTGGTGGCTGCTGGCAGGACTGCTCAACAGGTTAACCCAGGTACTCGTAGACATATTCTGATAGCCGATTACCGGCGTACCTGATCCATTTGTAAAGCCCGTATTGTTGCCTCTTCCAACGGCATAACTTCCCGTTTTCAATGTGGGAACCCTATTCCCGTTCACGTTCACGAGGAAAGGACGGAACACGGAAGCCGTACCAAATGGATTGCCGTTCTCGTCCGTAATTACATCATACACACCTCCGGTAAACACATCATTATCGGAACCATTTGCCGCCAGCGCATGCGTATTGTTGCCCACCACGTTATTAATTGTTCCCGACTGGGTAGTATTTGCTGTGGAGATGCAATAGTACATATTGGTGGTACCGGTATATCCTTCCACATCATTCTGCACATAGCTGGTAGGCGCATTTGTGGGTGCAGATGGCGTGGTTTTACAATAGTTGTAGGCAAAAAGACAGTTTACAAGGTAAGACTGGTTCGGTGAGTTGTGCGCGTAGGCGCCCCCGCGGTAACTTCCATACACCACATTCCCTGTAAAAGAGGTGTTCACAAAATAAGCGCCGCCCTGGTAGTTATTGAATGCGCCACCCAACTCAGAAGAGGTGTTGTTCGAAAAAATAGAATTGTTTACATAGATGCGGGATGCAGAAGTATTATTGCTTCCGCCACCGCCGCCGCAGTTTGCGCAAAGACTTCTGTTCTCCACCACTGTACAGTTCTCCATAAACATGTTACCGTAGTTTAGGAATCCACCGCCATAACCCGCAGCGTTCCTGGAAATGGTTGTTCTGTACAAATAGCAGTCGCCGAAGTTCAATATACCACCAGCACCGCCGCCACTGGATGGACCCCGGGAATTCGAAATCGTGCAACGGTCGAATATCACTATCGTGCTGGCTGCGATCTGAAGCGCACCTCCGTCCGTTGTGGTGGCACCTCCTTTAATGGTGAGTCTTTCAAGGGTAATTGTTTTGGAAGCGGCATTAAAATCAAACGCCCTGAATGCGGATGCGCCAGCGTTAAAAACACCCGCATCGTTCAGTCCTGTAACAGGCACGGATAATGTAAAACTGTTGCCCTGAAACGTAAGCGCCTTTGTAACACTGATAGTGGCGCTCACCACAATGTTATCCGTAAAATAAATGATGTCGCCATCAGAAGCAGCCGC
>CAMLPA010000205.1 GCA_946481605.1 uncultured Flavihumibacter sp.
CTGCTGCAGTGATTTTGCGTGGTGCTTCTACAGTGAACAGTCCGAGCGGACCTTTCTATGTAATTGATGGTGTGCCCGGTGCAGACATTTCTATTGTGGCCCCGGACGATATTGCTACCATTGATGTATTAAAAGATGCGGCGGCTACCGCGATTTATGGTAACAGGGCAGCCAACGGTGTAATCATGATCACCACAAAAAGAGGTAAGAAAGGCGCTGTGCAAACTGTTTACAACGGTTATGTGGGTATTGAAAAAGTGAGCAATAGTCTTGATTTGATGAATGCTTCGCAGCACCGTGCTTTCCTTGCCGCGAACAACAACGCTTACGATCCGATCAATGACCATGGCGCAGATACCGACTGGCAGAAGGTGATCCAGCGTTCCTCGGCAGTGGCGCAGAACCACAACATTTCCTTCAGCGGTGGTGGAGAACACAGTACTTACAGCGCAAGCCTGAACTACCTTGATAAAGAAGGTATTTTATTGAAGAGCCGTCTCCGCAGGATGATCGCAAGACTGAATGTAGAGCAATATGCCCTGAAGGATAAAGTGAAGTTCGCTTTAAATGTTGCGAATTCCAGAAGTACAGGTAATTACACACCTTTACAGAGCGTAGTGCTGCTGCAGGCTGCAAAACATTTGCCCGTGAACCATGTGAAAAATGACGACGGCACCTATTTCGAAAATACTGTTATCCCAAGCTATTTCAACCCGATGGCCATCATCGATAATGCGCAGGATGATACAAAATACAATACACTTACAGCTAACTTCACTACAGAAGTAAAACTGCCTTTCGATCTCACTTTCAATACCAGTCTTTCCTACCAGACAACGAACGCGTTGAATGGCCAATACTATGGCAGTTACTTTGGCAAATATCCTACTTCCGGATTTTACAACAATCCTGATCCAGGTATCGGAATCAGCCATGTATTGATCGGGTATCTATTCGGAACCAATGGATCCGCTTTCAGAAGTTCTTATGAGAATTCCTTCACCACCGCGGAATCATTTCTGAACTGGAGCAGGAAATTCGGTGATCATAACATCAATGCGGTGATCGGTTACGCTTATCAGCAGAACGTAAATGGAGACGGTTTCCGTTCTTCTTCCACTAATTTTCTGAACGACTATGTTGGCTACCAGAACCTCGCTTTGGGTAACCCTTACGCGCTTTCCAATTACAGGATAGATGCGGGACCAACAGGTGTGTACAGTAAAACCAGGCTGATCTCTGATTTCGGAAGGCTGAACTACGATTACCAGGGTAAATACATGTTACAGGGTTCTATACGCCGCGATGGAAGTTCTGTTTTCGGTGCCGCAAACCGCTGGGGATATTTCCCTTCAGGTTCTGTTGCCTGGCGTATTTCAAACGAGAATTTTATGCAAAGCCAGCAACTGTTTGATGACCTGAAAGCCAGGGTGAGCTATGGTATTACCGGGAACTCATCAGGCATCGGAGCTTATAACAGCCAACTGATCTACGGCCTGAGAGGAACTTATTACAATGCAGGTGTTTTCGACAACGCCATTGTACCCGCACAGGCCAATAACCCTGATTTGAAATGGGAAGAACTGGCCACGCTGAACGCCGGAATTGATTTCTCTATCCTGAACAGAAGGATCACAGGTTCCTTCGACTGGTACAAAAAACGCACTACCAATATGCTGTTCGGTATTTCAGTAGATCCCGCAGTTGTACCAGGAGGATACATTATTGTGAATGGAGGAAGTCTTGAAAACCAGGGTGTGGAACTTTCCCTCACCGCCTCTATTGTAGAACAGAAAGATTTCAGGTGGACATCAATCCTGAATGTGGCCCACAACAAGAATTTGGTAACCAGTCTTGAAAATGCGTTCACACCCGGGGATTCCACAAGATATACTTCTCCTGAAGGAGCTGGCCAAACAGGTTCTACCCTTCAGATACTGAAAGTAGGATATCCTATAGGTCAGTTCTTTACATTGAGTTATGCAGGAAAAGATGAAAACGGCATTTCTCAATTCAATAAAAGGGACGGTACCAAAACAACAGGGACCCAACTGCCTGGAGCAGGAACAGATTATTGGTACAGCGGCAACGCTCAGCCCAAACTGTTGCTGGGATGGAACAATAACCTCAGTTATAAGAACATTGACCTGAACTTTTTCTTCCGCTCTGTACTTGGACATAAAATATTCAACGCGACCCGTGCCGATCTCTCTTACGTAACCGCAGCAGCAGTAAACAACCTGCTGGTGAGCGCCACAGATGATAAGGTGGCGGATACCCGGAACTCTTTTTATTCCAACAGGTATATTGAAAACGGGAATTATGTGCGGCTCGACAACGCAACAGTTTCCTATACTTTCAGAAAACCGGTTGAAGGCGTAAACAGCCTCAGGGTTTATGTTACAGGGAACAACCTTTTCACCATCACCAACTATTCCGGAATTGACCCGGAAATCAATCAGGGCGGCATTGCACCCGGTATCGATTACAATAATTTCTATCCCAAAACCAGGACTTTCCTGTTTGGCGCAAGTCTGTCATTCTGATAACCATTCAACAAAGAGCAATGAAAAATTTCCTCAAAAATATAACGATCGTGGCAGCTATTGCGGGTAGCAGCTCCTGCCATAAACTTGATGTGGAAGCAACCACCGAACTGACGAACGAAACTTTTCCGAAAACAGAAGCCCACTACAATGCCCTGATGGGAACGGTTTATACCATTTACCGTGGCGATTTTGCCGTGAACAATTTTTTCATCAACAGCCACTCCACCGATGAGGCAGTGCTGCCGTTTTATGGTACCGATTGGGTGGATGGAAACCGCTACGAGCAACTGCACAGGCATACCTGGAACCCGGACCACGGCCATATAGACTATCAGTATTATGCACTTTCAAACCTGATAGGAAACACGAACCTGGTACTGTACCTGCTCAGTACCTCTGAAGATGGCCCGGTAAAGAATGCCAGTATCGCGGAAATGAAGACCATGCGCGCCCTTTCCTATTTTTATATGATGGACCAGTTTGGCGGCGTGCCGCTGGATACCGTTTATGGAAATATTGAAAGAAAAGAACGCGCTACAAGGCAGCAGGTTTTTAATTTTGTAGAGAATGAATTGAAAACTGCTATCCCTTTGCTGAAAACAACAGCCAATGTTAGCTCATACGGCAAACCCACCCGCTACATGGCTTACGCGCTGCTGGCAAAAATGTACCTCAACGCGGAAGTGTACACTGGTACAGCCAGGTATAATGAGTGTATTGCAGCATGCGACAGTGTGATGAATGCCGGAGGCGGTTCACAATATGCCCTTGAACCGCGTGCTTCATACTTTAATATGTTTGCACCCACCAACGGACCTGCGTTCAAAGAGTTCATTTTCGCGATTCCTTTTGATCCTTCCACTTCAAACGGACACCTGTTCTACGCACGGTACGACCTCAACAGGAACCTGGGAATGAAATACAGGTACTCGGGTTCAACGCCCGGAACAAATATAGATCCTGTGATCAACCAGACAACCGGAAACGGACTTGTAAATACGCGTCCAAGCGGGCCGCGTTGCACCACGGACGAGTATTACGCGCATTTCAATGACCCGAATGATATCCGGAACGAACAATGGCTCACAGGTCCTCAGTATTGGGGTACAGGGAACCCAATCATGGTGAGAACAACCAATCTCGGCTACAACCAGTTCCATGCCGATCAGGGTACATCAGGAAACGCCTATACTTACCACCTTACGATTACGCCGTTGGGCCATGGAACAAGGTTCGGCGCAAATTCTTATGACCTCGGAAGGGATGAGATCGCATGGAATACCGGTTACCGTAACATTAAGTTCCGGGCCGATCCCAATTCCACCACCCGGAACCAAAGTAACGACGCACCCGTATTCCGCCTGTCTGATATCATCCTGATGAAAGCAGAAGCCATTCTCCGGGGAGGAACACCTACCAACAGCCATACCGCTCTTTCATTGGTGAATATGCTGCGGGCAGTAAGGACTACATCCGCACCACTGGGTTCCATTAACCTCGAAGGGATTTATGCCGAACGCTGCCGCGAACTGGCCTGGGAACAATGGCACAGAAATGATATGATCCGTTTCGGTAAATATGAAAACACATGGGGACTGAGTAAAACAAATACCGAAACTTACCGCAGGCTTTTCCCGATTCCCACTTCCGCAAGAGTGAGAAATCCGAAGCTGTCACAAAACCCCGGTTATCCGCAATAGTTTTTCATTATAGCAATCGTTGAGTGGCTCCCGGGGCTCGTTCCCCGGGAGTTTTTATTGGCAGCACATGAACTGAAGTTTGCCCCTGAACAACGTCGTTAATTATTTAGCCTATTCAGGTGAATCAATTTTGAAGATGTATACTTAATATCGCATTCTGGAAATTACCGTGCACATGGATCGCGTTCAAACAACAACAATTTCAGCACCCGTTACCAACGGAAGACTCCGCTCACTGGACGCGCTCCGGGGATTCGATATGTTCTGGATCGTTTCTGGTGAATTCATTTTTCATGGCATCGCCTCCGTGGTCAAACAACGGCACGGACTTGTCCAGGATACTACCAACTGGCAAATTCAAACCACCGAAGCACTTTCCTTTACCGAAAAAATATTCGTAGGCATCAGCAACCAACTGCACCATACGGTCTGGAACGGCTTCACCTTCTACGACCTGATTTTCCCCCTTTTTATATTCATCGCGGGCGTGAGTATGCCCTATTCGATGGGCAAACAAATGGAGAAAGCGGGCAACGACAAAGCCTCCGTTCGCCGGAAAATCATCCGTTCCCTGCTCAAACGCACCATCATCCTGTTGTTGCTGGGCATGGTGGCCAATGGTGCGCTCCAACTGAAAGGATATGAACATTCACGGTTCGCGAGTGTATTGGGTAGAATTGCCATCAGTTGTTTTTTCGCAGCGCTGATTACTTTGTATTGCTCCCTGAAAGGACAAATACTATGGTTTGCGTGGCTGCTATTGGGTTACTGGGCCATGCTGTCGTGGATACCTGTTCCCGGTTTTGGCGCCGGTGTACTCACGCCTGAAGGTAACTTCGCCGCGTACATCGACCGCCTTTTGTTGCCCGGAAAACTGCACCGTAAAGTGTACGATCCTGAAGGACTACTTTCCAATATACCCGCCATCGCCTCTGCGCTGCTCGGCGTATTTGCCGGCACTTTTTTGAAAAACAGCGCAATTGTTCCTTTGCGTAAGGCCGGAGCATTGGCCTTCGCGGGTTTGGTGCTGGTTGTTGTAGGGTATGTATGGGGCCTTTTCTTTCCAATCAACAAAAACATGTGGACCAGTTCGTTCACCTTATATGCGGGTGGCTGGAGCATGTTGTTGTTCGCCCTTTTTTACTATATCATAGATGTGGCCGGTTTTTCAAAATGGGCCGCGCCTTTTACCTGGATGGGCATGAATTCCATTCTTATTTACATGGCGGCGCATGGGCTCATCAACTTTGAATCCACGGCAGCGGTGCTTTTCGGCGGCATCATCAACCTGTTCCCTCCGGAATGGTACACGGCTTTGTTGTGGACCGGTGTGGCCATTCTGCAATTTGTGGGGATGAAATTTTTGTACAAAAAGAAGTTATTCGTGAAATTGTAATGTTGCGGCGTATTCAGAACCTATAACACCATTCATTCAGATGCATACACTCCAAACAGCGGATTACATCGTTTTCCTGATTTATTTCATCGGGGTGTCGGCTTACGGCTATTATATTTTCCACAGGAAAAGAACCTCGGATAGTTCCAAGGATTATTTCCTGGCGGAAGGTGCGCTCACCTGGTGGGCGATCGGCGCTTCGCTGATCGCGTCCAATATTTCAGCGGAACATTTTATAGGCATGAGTGGATCGGGTTTCGCCATCGGCCTGGCCATTTCCACCTACGAATGGATGTCGGCAGCCACGCTTATCATCGTGGCGGTGTTCCTGATCCCGATGTACCTGAAGAACCGCATTTACACCATGCCGCAGTTCCTGTTACAGCGGTACAGTCAGAAGGTAAGCGTGATTATGGCGGTATTCTGGTTGCTTGTATATGTTTTCGTCAACCTCACCTCTATCATTTACCTCGGTGCGCTGGCCATTTCTTCCGTATCACCGGTAAGTTTTGGCGCAGCGGTTGTTTTCCTGAGTGTGTTCTCCATTGTGGTAACGTTGGGCGGCATGAAAGTGATTGGTTATACCGATGTGGTACAGGTACTGGTGCTGATCACCGGTGGGTTAATCA
>CAMLPA010000206.1 GCA_946481605.1 uncultured Flavihumibacter sp.
GCAATAATGGAGTGGCGGCGGGTTTGCTCAACCACTCCATGCCTGGCGTCTATCAGGATGATGATGAGTTCCGAGTTGGATGCGCCGGTTACCATGTTGCGGGTATATTGAATATGCCCCGGTGCATCGGCGATGATGAATTTGCGTTTGGGGGTGGCGAAATATTTATAGGCCACGTCAATAGTGATGCCCTGTTCGCGTTCCGCGCGGAGTCCATCGGTGAGCAACGCGAGGTCGATTTCCCCGTCGGATTTGTTTTTACTTTGCTTTTCGATGGCTTCGAGCTGATCGATCATAATCGATTTGCTGTCGTAGAGCAGGCGGCCGATCAGGGTGCTTTTCCCGTCGTCTACTGAGCCTGCTGTTATAAAACGAAGAATGTCCATGTTGCCGTTATTTTAAGGCCGGAGCCCTGCGTTCAGATGAATTAAAAATACCCGTTCTTTTTCCTGTCTTCCATAGCCGCTTCGCTGGTTCTGTCGTCGATCCTTGTTTCACCGCGTTCACTGGTTTTGGTGGCGGTGATTTCGCGGATGATATCGTCGATGGTGGAAGCGGTGGAGGCTACTGCAGCGGTACAGGTCATGTCGCCAACGGTACGGTAACGAACGGTTTTGTTCACCACGGTATCACCGGGTTCCAGTTGAATGAATTCGGAAGTAGCGATGTATTGTCCTTCATATTCGAGTACTTCACGTTCGTGGGCAAAATAGATGGAGGGCAATTCAATGCCTTCACGCTTGATGTAGTTCCATACGTCCAGTTCAGTCCAGTTGCTGATGGGGAATACGCGCACGTTTTCGCCTTTGCTGATTTTTCCGTTATAGATGCTCCACAGTTCGGGGCGTTGGCGTTTGGGGTCCCACTGACCGAATTCGTCGCGTACCGAGAATATCCTTTCTTTCGCCCGGGCCTTTTCTTCGTCTCTTCTGGCGCCGCCGATGCAGGCATCGAATTTGAATTCTTCGATGGTATCCAGCAAGGTATAGGTCTGCAGTGCGTTCCGGCTGGCGAATTTGCCTTTGGGTTCGGTAAGTTGTTTGGCTTTGATGGTATCGCCCACGTTGCGGACGATGAGTTTCTCGCCCAGTTTCTCCGCAAGTTCATCGCGGTATTTTAACGCTTCCGGAAAATTGTGTCCGGTATCGATGTGTACAAGTGGAAAGGGAAACTTGCCCGGACGAAAGGCTTTCAGGGCCAGTTGTACCAGGGTGATGGAATCTTTTCCGCCTGAGAACAGGAGGGCGGGACGCTCGAACTGGCCCGCCACTTCCCGGAAGATGTGGATGGCTTCGGCTTCCAACTGATCGAGGTAATCTAATCTGTACTTGCTCATACGCTTGTTTTCTTGCTCTGCTGAATATTATTGATGAACGTGGAGCCCACATTCTTTTTTAGCGGCATCTTCCCACCACCATCTTCCCGCCCTGAAATCTTCTCCTTCCCGGATGGCGCGTGTGCAGGGCTGGCAGCCAATGCTCACGAAGCCCTTGTCGTGAAGCGGGTTGTACGGGATGTTGTGCTCCCGGATGAATGCTTTCACCTGGTCGAAGCTCCAGTGCAGGATGGGATGGTATTTGATGATGTTGTTGCTGGCGTCGTATTCCACCTGGGGAATGTCCTGGCGGTCGGGAGAATGTTCTGCTCTCAGGCCCGTGATCCATATTTCCTGGCCCTTTAACGCGCGTTTTAATGGTTCTACCTTACGGATAAAACAACATTCTTTCCTGTTCTCCAGGGATTCATAAAAGGACTGTGGTCCTTTCTCGCTGAGCAGTGTTTCTACGGCCAGCGCCTGGGGATAAAATGCTTTGATATGGGTATTGTACCGCTCGTTGGTGCTGCGCCAAACGGAATAGGTTTCCGGGAAAATGCGGCCCGTGTCGAGCGTGAAGATGTCAATGGGAAGATTTCCATGCAGGATCAGATGGCTGATGGCCTGGTCTTCGTAACTGAAACTGGAGGAGAACACTACTTTTCCGGAAAAGTTTTCCGCCAGCCATTTTAACGCTTCGGCTTCATTCAGTCCATTAATACTATAGGATATATGTGCAACTTGTTCATTTATTTCCGGCATACGCGTAGATTTCTGGTGGTTAAAAATCGAAATACGGACCTGTTCAACTGCTTAACAGCAACAGTTCATATTGTAATTGCGCATTCCCGAAATGATGGTTACCTGTAAGATCATACACACTAATAGTCTACTGGTTCGATAGATATTTGAAACAAAGATAATTCCTGCGGATTATATGGCCAACTAATTTTCCATCGAATTGGTGGACTAAGTGTTAAAAACGGATTTGAACAGGTGAAAAACTAACGGTTGTTTGGTGAAAAAACGTTCAGTCCATGTTTTCATAATGAAATTCGAGGTAGTTTTTCAGCAGGGTATCCAGTTTGGAGGCATCAAATTCTTCCTCCCAATAAATGCCGGAAACATCCTTCATAGGGAAGATGTCTTTTGAATTGAGGATATAGCCACCCGAAACGCCCAGGTAGGAAACGGCATCTTCCTCCGTTCCGAACGTGACTTTGTACAGGATGAAATGGTATTTTTTCTTATTGTAAGTGCCGGTCTTTTCAGCCACCAGCTTCACTGTGTCCGGTTCCTGTTCATCGGTGGCAAGCTGGTATATGCTGCCTTCGGCCATCGCGCTGCGCGTAAGGTATTCCGCCGGGAACAGGTGCACCAGTTGAAGGGCTTCCAGTTCTTCATAGAAACTCATGCGCAATGCTTTGCCGGCCGCAATTTCCTTTATAGTGACCGATGGCACTTTTTTCTTCTTTTCTAACAGTACCATGGCGGCGCCTTTTTTAAGATAAAGGTCTTCGTGCTGCAGCATTTGTTCCATTGCTTTGAGCAAAGTGGGTGTACCCAGTGAATCAGCAAGGTTGATCAATGCCCATAGCCTATAATCGGTTTCTTCTTCTTCTTTCCCGGCAAATGCTTTGGTGAGGTAGCTGGAAAAAAAATCCTGGAAAGGTAAAATTTCCTTCGGCGATAATTTGCCCTGGTTCAGGAGGGAATAGGAGAGTTGCATCAGTGGCAGACAAAGCGCTGAATCTGCGGCGGCTTTCATCAATTGAGGATAGTATTTTTTGGTGAGGCCAATACTGTCCATGAGCAGATAGCCGAGGTCGTGTGGCACTTCTTTATAGGGCATTCCTTTTTCAAACAATTCCAGGAGTGCTTTGTAGCTTTCTTCCGTTGTAGTGGCCGCGAGCAGGGTAAGTGCGCTGGCCCTCACTTCTGGCTCAGCATGTGTGGCAAGTGATGCTTTTGCAAAAGAAACAACTGATGGATCACCTGTTCCCGCCAGTTTTTTCGCTACCTGGTAATTGGTGTAGGCATCGCGTTTATTTTCGAAAGGGGATAGGTAGGTTTGTTGAAGGGCTTTACGCAGGAATTGTTTTACGTCTTCGGTTTCAGGTAAAGCTGAAATGGACTGGTAGGCTTCATACCGAACAGTAGAATCGGGGCTTTGAAGGTCGGCGAGCAGTATATCCGCTTTTGATTCAAACAGTGCCTGGCTTTTTTCCGGCACATCCCAGTTAAAAGAGTTGAACACCCGTGTATTGAAGTCGCTTCGCAATTGCTCCGACGCGCCATTGGCGGATAATGTTGCCAGCACATTGTTTTTGAGGATATACCTCATTCGTGTGTAAGAGTTGAAAGAGCCTTTTGTTTTACCGGTGAACTCCATGGAAGGCTGGGCGCCGCTGGTGTAAATGGGGGTTCCTGTAAGCTGATATGTTTCTTCGTGTTCTTTTAATAATTGTTCCCACAAACTGCTTTCAGAAGGATACCAGTTGTACTTTCCGATGGTGTCGAGCGTAATCGCGTAGGTGGTATGCGTAGTGGAATCATAGGCATAAAAATCCGGGATTTCACCTTCCGTTTCATCTTTCAAAATGTCATCGGGTGTAAGAAGTGAAATTCCCCATTCACTGATCGGTGATTTTCGCAGGGAAGGTACCGTGTTTTCCGGGAAAGATACCTCGTGTAAAAAACGGTGGATGGGTTCTTTACGCAGTTCTGCTGAGTCCCCGATGGCTGCAAGCATCAATAATCCGTTGTTGGCGACAACCGTGGCTCCGCGCATATATAAATCCGGATCTTCCGTAGAAACGCCTTCATAAAGGAGCCATTTTTTTCCATCGATAATCTTTTCTTCCATAATACTGTCACGCAGGGTTTCTTCCAGGTTGGCGACTGTATTGTGGTACATAATGCTGTCGTTCGTGATGTAGAATTTTTTGTTGATCGTTTTGGAGATCACCAGCAGGTAAGTTCCGGTAGCCAGGTGTATACCGGCTTTCGTTTCCATGGTCCAGGCCTCATCTTCGGCATCACTCATTTCTTTTGACTTTACCATTTCTACCGGCGCTTTGATCTGTGCGCCGTTTAATGCGGTGAGCAGGAATGTTTTTTCAGCAACCTTATTCTCCTTATAAGGATTTATCACAGCGGAGGAGAAAAATCTTTGCTCCGCGGAATCCCTCGCCGCGTTTTTTTTCTGTTGAACCCCAGCCAGCGCATACACTTTGTTCTGCCTGATAAAGAGGCGCACGCGCATATTTCCGCCATCTATATTTCCATAATATTCACGGCCCGGCACGCCATTCAGGGTTACATTTGCGGAGTCTGTAAGTTTTCCTGCCCTGAACATTTTCCTGCCCATGGCGCCTATTGTTTGCATGGGATCGGCTTTGGCTATAGAAGGGGCGCCCGTTATAGCCATTCCATAAAAGGCGGTGTTTTCGAAGAGGTCAAAGTAATAGTGCATATCCAGTACGCCCATGAAGTTGATTTTTTCAGTCTTGCCGGGCGTGTAAAACGAAAAGCCAGCGAGTGTATCTTTAAACTGCACCCATGGTGCCGGTACTTCGGAGAATTGGTATTTTGAGAGGTCCTTTTTTTGAGAAGACAGCACCGGCTCCACAGCATATCCTTTTTCCCGCAATAAACTGATCAGTCCTTCTCTGCCTGGTAAGTGGGCGGCACCGGTGGCGAAGAACGTGTTGCGCAGTCGTGCGAGACTGTCGATCCTGCCGCTCATTTTATAGTTTCTCCTGATAAGGATCGCATCACCGAGCGAATCTTCCGAGGCTTTGGTGATGAGGGCTTCTACAGCATTGAGGTCTTCTTTCTGGTAGATGCCGATGAGTTTTTCAAGCATGAGCGCATTTTCCGCACGGAAGGGGTTTGTGGCGATGGCGTCTTCCAGGTCCCTGGTCCTGACCTTTTTCATCAGTCCCGTCTGATCCGAGAGGTCTTCGATTCCGCCCGTCCATTTGCCTTGTTTTTGGGTCATCCCGTACAGATAGGCATCCAGGAATGTCTGCATGTTTTCCGCACCCTGTGTTTTTTTCAGCCAGGTATGTTTTCTTTCCAGTATATCATTCAGCGTAAGCTTATTGGCTGGTTTTTTCAGTTTGCGTGCAAGCGCTTCCCTGTATTGGAGAAAAGTTTCATCCGGATTATCTTCCTCCAGGAACTCTTTTTTGATGGCGTCAGAAACAGCCAGTTGTATAGAATAATTGGCGGCTTCCTCCATATTTAATTCAGTGGCTATTCCGGCTGTTTTTTCCAGTGCGTCCAAAACTGAGTCACCCAACATGAATACACGTTTATCTGTAAGGTGGATGGTACCGAAAAGATAGGACGGTTTTTCCAGCCCGTTGCCCGAGATACGCCACAGCAACGTATTGGGGAGTTTATCACTTTTTTGTGCTGAAGCGAAAAGCGGTAGCAGGAAGCTCAGGATAATGATACGGAGGCGCATGGGGTAAAAGGATTGGTTTCCGGCAACAAGATAAGGAGCTTCCCGCTTATGGTGAAAAAATGATATAACTGCTTATATTAGAGGAATAACCCAAAAACATGGAGCATTGCCTCAATTGCGAACATGAACTTAC
This sequence comes from uncultured Flavihumibacter sp., assembly GCA_946481605.1. The sequence goes on from CAMLPA010000206.1 coordinate 5,923, forward strand.
GGCGGATGATCGTTTTTGTCCTAAATGTGCGCAAAAAGCGCATACACACCGGTTAACGCTGGCGCATTTTTTCCATGAATTCTTTCATGCGTTCACGCATACCGACAAGGGAATCCTGCATTTATTGAAAGCGCTGGCTCTACGTCCGGGAACAGTAGCGCGGGAATATATGGCGGGAAAAAGAAAGAAGTATTTTAACCCATTCACCTTTTTTCTGCTCATTATGGGGTTGTTTGTTTTTACCGGAACGGTATTCCGGAAATCCGATATAGCCGTTCGTCCGGATGAACAGGTGTTGCAACGGATTCCTTCGGAGGAAGG
>CAMLPA010000207.1 GCA_946481605.1 uncultured Flavihumibacter sp.
TTTCTTCAAAAACTTTCCGTGCAGTACTATCCTGCGGCAGCGCTTCCAGTGCATACAACATATTGGTATTGTACACCAGTGTCTCGTAGTTGTTTTCCAATACCTGTTCAGCATCGTTTTTAAGTTGCCGGATGGAAATAATGCCCAGGATACCAGAGATCAGGATCGCGATAAAGAGGAAGCCGGTTCCCAGACTGAGTTTTGTTTTGAGGCGCATATCAGGATAAAATTACGATGTCGGTATCTGATTGGGATAATTTATTGAGCAACTGGTTGAATACCGCTGTACTCAATATAATGCCCAACAGGTTGAAATGTGGTTTCCCGATACAGATGGTGGTAATGTTTTTTTCTTCAGCCACGGCGATGATGGCTTTGGCGATGTTGTCGGCTTTCACTTTTACCACTTCTCCCCCCAGTTCCGTGGCCAGTTTAAGGTTGTTGATGAGGTGCCGCTGCGCGGCGAGTCCGATACGGTCGCTGTTTTCTTTCGGTGTCTGAACATACAGGAGGTACCACTTTGAATGGTAATAGGCCGCGAGCCTGGCTGTTTTCCGGATCACTTTTTTGGCGGTATCATGGTTGGTGCTGATGCAGGCCAGGAAACGTTCGCTGCGCAATTGTGCGGTTCGCGGCAGCTCGGTTTCTATTTTCCGCTCTACCTGCGTGGCCACTTCTTTCAGGGCGAGTTCCCTTAACTGGAGGATTTTTTCGGGTTGGAAGAAGTTATTCAGGGCGATCCCGATCTTTTCGGGTGCGTAGATCTTCCCTTCTTTCAGTCTTGTGATGAGTTCATCCGCGGTGAGGTCGATGTTCACCACTTCATCGGCCTGCTGCAATACAGTATCAGGAATTCGTTCCGACACCTGCACACCGGTGATGTTTCTGATTTCTTCCTGTAAACCATCGATGTGCTGGATGTTCACAGCGCTGATCACGTTGATGCCCGCGTCCAGTATTTCCATTACATCCTGCCATCTTTTTTCATTTTTGCTGCCTTCGATATTGCTGTGGGCCAGTTCATCGACGATCACTACTTCAGGATGAAGGTTCAGGATGGCCTGGAGGTCCATTTCCTCCAGGTCTTTTCCTTTGTAGAACAGGTGCCTTCTGGGAATTTCAGGGAGTCCTTCCAGCAGCGCGTGTGTCTCTGCACGGTTATGCGTTTCAACATATCCGATCTTCACATCCACCCCATTTCTCAGGAGGGTGCGCGCCTCTTGCAGCATTCGGTAGGTTTTGCCCACTCCGGCGCTCATGCCGATGTATATTTTGAATTTGCCGCGCCTCGACTGGCGGATCAGTTCCAGGAAATGTTGCGCAGATGTTTCTTTTGAAGGCATTGTACTGTTGTAAATAATGAAGTATAAATGGTTGTTGCCGGAAATAAGTTTGTTGATCGTCAGAATGCTATTGCAATGCTGAAATTGAGCATTCCGTTCCCTGAAACCGGTTCACCTTTCCGCTCAAATATTTCATCCTTCGAAGAGAGGGCGCGTCCTTCTAAACGTACCATGGCATTGGGCATTGGTGAAAAGTCCAATCCCAACGAATAACCAAAGGTCTGAAAACCATCTGGTGTGCCTTTAGCAATGATCACGCCGTTCGGGTCCGAATAATATTCTCCCCGTGCATTCACGCTCCATTTTTCATTTACGGCATACCTTGCGATGAGCACCGGGGAGTACCAGATATTGAAATCTTTACAGCCTTTTGATCGTTGCTGCGAACCAATATCAAAGCCGGTGGTAATGCTTGTTTTACCTTTTGATACCACGGCGTAAAGGTTGTGAAAATAACGCATAAGCCGCGTGTCGTCGGGTTGATCGGTTCCGATAAACGTACTGTAGTTAAGGGTTGTATTGGTGCTTGGTTTGAATTGCACCTGGGTGCCGAAGCTCATCAACGAATTGCCTTCCACTCTTTGTATGCGTTGCCATCCGTTCAGTGCGAGGGCGCTGAGGAACCATTTTCCATTCGGGGTATTGTAGCTGATTTTAGCGCCGCTTTCATAATAGGGCGAATTTTCAGCGAGCATACTTCTGGTAAGCGTTGGACAATCTTTAGAAATGGCGCTTTCAAAACCAATGTGGGAGGGGAATATACCCGCGTCAAGCCATAGGTCTCTTTTGTTTGAGAGTTTTACACCGGCATTGGCTTCGAATACATTTTTCAACACGCCAGGTTCCGCGGCATAATTGGCGTTCATATAAGTGCCGGCGGCCAGCGCAATGTTGGCCCTGACTTTATTCGTCTGATAATTGGCTTTCAGGAAAGCGAGGTTGATGTTGAATTCGTTGTGCCTGTTGTGGCTGTAAAGAAAGGATGGTTTTGTGTTGGAAGCGGGCTTGTTAAGGTCGTAAGCATAGTATGCCTCCACATAACCGGTTATTGAAAACCGGTCCGTAGAATCCTGGGCGCAAAGGGCGCTGCCGGTAAGAAGGCAGGCGCTGAAAAGAAATGTTCTCATTTTGGGATTGATTTATTGAATTTGATCCAGGGCGATGTTGAGTTGTAATACATTGATAGTGCTAGTGCCGAACAGGTTGAATAACGGACCTTCCGTATGTTTTTTCACGAGTGTCTGGATCGTTTTTTCCGGGAGTCCTCTTGCGGCGGCCACTCTTTTTACCTGTACCATGGCTGATGCGGGAGAGATATGGGGATCCAGTCCGCTTCCGGACGCGGTTACCAGTTCCGAAGGAATTTCATTCACACGGATACCAGGATTGTGGGCAAGAAAAGTATCGATTCTTTCCTGCACCGTTTTCAGGTAATCGGGATTAGAGGGGCCTTTGTTAGAACCGCCTGAACCTGCCGCGTTGTAATTTACGGCTGATGGCCTTCCGTGGAAGTAACGGTCCTGCGTGAATTGTTGGCCGATGTTGGCATAGCCAATTGTTTTGCCGTTTTTTTGAATTGTCTCGCCATCGCCTTTCCCCGGAGCCAGTTTTGCGATCCCGGCGATCAGCAGGGGATAAAGTACTGAACAAATTAGGATGAGTACAACGGTTAATTTTATGGAGGGAAGCAAATACTTTTTCATTTGCTGATGTTTGAGGTGTTAGATAAATAAGGATATAAACAGGTCGATCAGTTTGATGCCGATGAAGGGGATGACCATGCCACCAAGTCCATACACGAGCAGGTTTCTTCTGAGCAGGGCGCTTGCGCCGATTGGTTTGTAGGCAACACCTTTCAATGCCAGCGGTATCAGCGCCGGAATAATGAGGGCGTTGAAGATAACGGCGGAGAGAATAGCGCTTTCCGGACTACTGAGCCGCATGATGTTCAGTCCCTGCAAAGCAGGTATTGACGCGATGAACAGGGCAGGAACGATGGCGAAGTATTTGGCAACGTCGTTAGCGATGGAAAAGGTGGTGAGGGTACCCCGTGTCATCAACAGTTGTTTCCCGATCTCCACGATTTCGATGAGTTTGGTGGGGTCGTTATCAAGGTCCACCATGTTGCCAGCTTCTTTGGCGGCCTGGGTGCCGCTGTTCATCGCAACGCCCACGTCGGCCTGCGCGAGTGCCGGCGCATCGTTGGTGCCGTCGCCCATCATCGCGACAAGTTTTCCCGCTTCCTGTTCTTTCCGGATATAGATCATTTTATCTTCCGGTCTGGCTTCCGCGATATAATCATCCACACCGGCTTTTTCAGCGATGTATTTTGCGGTGAGGGGATTATCACCGGTAACCATGACCGTTTTTACACCCATTCTGCGCAGCCTTTCAAACCGTTCTGTGATGCCAGGTTTTATGATGTCCTGCAATTCAATCACGCCGATCACCTGGTTGTTTCTGCTCACTACTAAGGGCGTGCCACCATTAGATGAGATTGTTTTTACTTTTTCTGCCGTCTCAACCGGGAACCCGTTTCCTGATTGAATGGCCTGTTGCCGGATGGCATCGAAAGCGCCTTTCCTGATCCGGGTTTCCCCGAAGTCTATACCGCTGCTCCTGGTTTCCGCTGTGAAAGGAATGAAACGGGCATTTTCTTTGCGCAGGGTGGTGGTTTTTACACCCAGAGATTGTGCGAGTTCCACGATTGATTTGCCTTCGGGTGTTTCGTCGGCGAGTGAAGAAAGTGCGCAGGCTTCCATGAAATCAGTTTCAGTGATGCCGGTTACCGGCCAGAAGTTGGTGGCCTTCCTGTTCCCGATGGTGATGGTGCCGGTTTTGTCGAGCAGCAAGGTGTCGATATCACCGGCTGTTTCCACGGCCTTTCCGCTTTTGGTGATTACATTGGCACGAAGGGCGCGGTCCATACCGGCAATGCCGATGGCGCTCAGTAGTCCGCCGATGGTAGTGGGGATGAGGCACACAAATAGGGATACAAACGCGGCTATGGTGATGGGGGTTTGCGCATAGTCGCCAAATGGTTTAAGGGTGACGCATACGATGATAAATACCAATGTAAAACTTGCGAGCAGGATGGTGAGCGCAATTTCGTTGGGTGTTTTCTGCCTGCTGGCACCTTCTACCAGGGCGATCATTTTATCAAGAAAACTTTCGCCTGGATCGGTGGTTACACGCACTTTTATATGATCGCTCAATACTTTGGTGCCACCTGTTACAGAGGATTTATCTCCACCCGCTTCGCGGATTACCGGGGCCGATTCTCCGGTAATGGCTGATTCATCAATGGTGGCCAGTCCTTCAATGATTTCTCCGTCTATCGGAATGGTGTCTCCAGTTTCGCAGATGAATACATCTCCTTTCCGGAGGGAAGAGGAGGGGACTGTCTTCACTTCATCAGTGTACATTTCACCTACGAGGAACACTTTTTTTGCCGGTGTTTCTTCCCGTGTTTTCCGCAGGCTCTCGGCCTGTGCCTTTCCCCTTGCTTCCGCGATGGCTTCCGCAAAGTTCGCGAACAACAGGGTCAGGAAAAGAACGATGAATACGACGAGGTTATAGCCGAAACTGCCTTGTGTGGCGTCGCCGGTGATTCCGCTGTAACAGGTGACGAACAACATTATGGCCGTTCCGATTTCTACGGTGAACATGACCGGGTTCCGAAACATCAGGGCCGGAGATAGTTTAGTGAATGCCTGTTTGAGCGCGGTACTTACCAGCGAAGACTCCAACAGTTTGTGTTGCTTTTGCATGGTGTTATAGTTGAGAAAAGGTGGTTAATTCAGTTGGAAAAATTCGGCTATGGGGCCCAGTGTTAATGCGGGGAAAAATGCCAGTGCCGCGAGTATCATGATCACGGCGTAGGTCATGATACCGAAGGTGGCCGTATCCGCTTTCAATGTGCCGGCTGATTCCGGAATGTATTTCTTCTTTGCGAGGAGTCCGGCGATGGCTACCGGTCCGATGATCGGGATGAACCGTCCGAAAAGCATCACCAGCCCGTTGCTTATGTTCCAGAAGATATTGTTGTCGCCCAGTCCTTCAAATCCGGAACCATTGTTGGCCGAAGCTGAAGTATATTCATACAGCATTTCTGAAAACCCATGACTGCCGGGGTTATTCAACCAGTTCGCCGGTTGTATGGCCCAGTTGATTTGTGGATGGTGTACGGCAAAATAAGCAGATAACGCTGTTCCCACCAACACCAGGAACGGGTGCAACAACGCGATGAGCGCCGCTATTTTCACTTCTCTTGCTTCTACTTTTCTACCGAGAAACTCCGGTGTTCTTCCCACCATTAAGCCGGAGATAAACACCGCGATGATGAGGAATATAAAATAGTTCAGCAGCCCAACGCCCTTGCCGCCGTAAAAGCAGTTCGTCATCATACCGAGCATTTGCATGGCGCCTGAAAGCGGCATGGAACTGTCGTGCATTGAATTCACAGAACCTGTTGATATGATGGTGGTCATCACCTGCCAGTAGGCGGAAGCTGCCACGCCGAAGCGTACTTCTTTGCCTTCCATAGCAGTGGCATCTGCCAGACCAAGCCGGTGGAAAGCAGGATTCCCATTCAGTTCACTCAACATGTTAGGAACCATAAAGGTGAGCATGCCCAGCGTCATTACACCGAATATCACATAGCCGAGTTTCTTCCGCCGTATGTAGAATCCGAAGGCGAAAATAAGTGCCATGGGAAGGATGACTTGTGCGATCACTTCCGCCATATTGGTGCCGTAGTTGGGGTTCTCCAGCGGGTGTGCTGAGTTCACGCCAAACCAGCCTCCACCGTTGGTGCCAAGGTGTTTGATCGCGATCATGCCCGCTGCCGGTCCTCTGGACACCTGAACACTATCACCTTCAAG
>CAMLPA010000208.1 GCA_946481605.1 uncultured Flavihumibacter sp.
AAAAGACAATACCACCTGAATAATTCCGAATATCGCGGAGTAGTAGGCGAATTTCACATATAATTTAAAAATGTTCTTCCAGTCGTATTTTTCAATAATGTAAAAGTTCACCGTAAAAATAATCAGGATGGGAATCATCTGTTTAAGGAATCCTCCAAAGCCTAATTGCAACATCGCTATTGAGAGTAGCGAAGTAACGAGCAGGTATAAATAAAGGCTCCAGGGTACCGCCTTAGATAAAATTATATTCCTGAACTGTGTAAGGAGCAGTATAATTGCAACGGGATATCCGAAGATATCAAAGTCTACACCAAACAACCTTCTGGTGGCGAGTTCTTTCGAAAAAACAGCAAGTACCAGCAGAAACTCGGGCCATGAGCTGAGGTACAATTGTGTTGCGTTAAGCGGAACGGTTCTTATTAAGACTGTTCTGTTCATTATCAGGATTTTCGTTCCGGCTATTTTAGCTTAAGATCATTTTTTTCAGACAATACAATTTTATCAACTTGGATTTTTCCCTTTATCCGAAGGGCTATCTGCGTTGAGCCTCCACTGATTCCCGCATCCTCGAACCTGTACCAGCTCCAGTTCTTTCCCTGTATTGCAATAGCTTTCCCGGTTCCACTGCTCAACACAACGTTCCCCTTACCTTCAGATCTCGCCCTTATATAGAGGACATTTCTCCCCTCTGTTCCGGGAGGAATATCAAATACAAGGTTACCATTCTCTTCGCATTCAACATAACTGACGGCGTCCGTAAAATCGTAATCGTTAATTCCACGTGCCTCTGTTACTATTCTTATATCTTGTGCGTTTGCTGCCAGCTCCGCTTCCTGTTCAAAGTTTTTGCTCCAATAAAAAGGATGCTCGTATTGGTGCCACCCATCCAGTTGATAAAAAACGGGGCGTGCCGCTGATTCATCCAACACATACATGCTTCCCTGCCGCCGTATGGGAAAGGTAACCTTTCTGCCCTCAAGCTTTATGGTAGTACTTCCCTCCAGGGGCGCGTTTCCATTGGCATTAGAGGTAGGCTGAATTGACCCATAAATAAGGTATTGCTTTCCCAGTTTTCTAACAAGGATAAGGTGAGCTGGTGATGCGCCTTGTACTGCAAGCGGCAAAGGATTTCCGCTGTCCGAAAGTAATTGTCCTTTATCTAAAAAATTGTACACCTGCGAAGCGATGGCCTGCGCATAGGCAGGCATTGCCGCCTGATAGATATACCCTCTCGGATCAAACGGACCGGAGCCATTTGGCCATTTCCCGGCACCGCCTGTAATATTAAAATAGCCCGTATAAAAGAAATCAGCACCCAGCATCACCATGGACTTCAGCAGCGCGAGCCACTGCGCGGGCCTGATATTCTGTTCTTCAAATCCCCATCCAGCAGAAACGTAGGGAGAAAAGAACTTCACCCCCAGAGCTATTTCCTTTTGTCTTCCTTCTGCTATTCTTCCGTAACCATTCAGTTGACCAGAAGCCATGCGCCAGTTACCCGGTGTGGAAGGATAGAAAGCCGGGGTTGACCTTGGCGTTTTGTTTACCATGCCGTTGGTGTTGATTCTCAAAGCATAATCTGGCCAGTAACTACTGTTATACGCGCTTACATTGTAAAAACTGAACAGCGTATTTTTCCATCCAAGCACGTTGAGTACCGTTGATTTATAGACCGAGTCGAACCGGTTCTGCATCCAACCGCTCAACTGCGCATGATCCATCTTGTTTTTTTTCATGAAAGCAGCCACATCCGGGTCCTGTTTCAATAAAGCGTCGGCACGCATGTGGCCGAACCATTCTCCATTCTCATTAAGCATTGTAACTGGCCGATTAAGATGCTGTGCCAACTGCTTAACATAAAATGCGGTTGTTTGCGCGTCTTTCTGGATGAAGTCAAGTGGCGCGAAAGGGCTCAGCGATTTCTTCCCCTGCATGATCACCTTTCCCGAACTATTACGGAGGTAATATTCGTCAGGAAGTTTTTGGTCGAGTACATAAGCCCGTTGATTGGTGAACCCCGCATGTACAGGCTTTATCTGAACGTGGAACAGTACGGTGGCAGTTGGAAGGTCCTTGCGCTTGTTGGCAAAACCGATCAGTGCGCCATGCAATCCTTTGGGGTCGGTGTAAATTTTTTCCGCTGCCTTGGCATCTATCCGGGGGCAAGGCAGTTCAATGTAATAGTTCCATCTTTCCGCTAATTCCTGTGTCATGGCCACAGCTTTTACAGGATCCGTTTTCCCAAACCCCTTGCCGCCTGGCTGGGGCAGTTCCCGGTGCAGGTAAGTGATATCCATCCACGGGAAATTGCGTGGCATCTGCACACTTTTATTGTAACGTGGATCAGGGAAAGCCTTTAACTGATCGAGTGCCTGAACATCATATAAAGGATATCCGGGGGCAAACTCTTTCTCATCCAATGCCGTGGCTTTTTGCTGAACAGGCGTATTTAACTTTTTTTGTACTTCCGGATTAATGCGGAAGGTATAATTTTTTCCTCCCCGTACTTCTTCATTGTGTTGCCTGATTAAACCGGGGTCCAGCGCCTTATCGTAGAATGCCAGTTCATCTATGGAGGACCGCATTCTGAAACCATCTCCTGCAGATACTGCAACCGCCTCGTAGGGCGTGATTTTCTTTTGAAAAGCGGCGTTGTTGACACCATCAATGTACAAAAGCATTTCTCCTGAATGTTTCATCACAAAAACGAAGTGGTGCCATTGGTCATTTGCTAGGTTATTATAACTGTTTACACCTGTGCCATTGAGCGGAATGCGCCAGCCTTCAGCAGCTTTTTTCCCTTTCCTGAGTACAGTGTAATTGATGAGCACAGTTCCATAAGTGAAATTTATTCTGAAATCGGGTGGAGGGAATGTAGAGAATACAAAACTTTGTCCTTTAAAAAAGAACTCTATTGTAAAATCCTTTAAAGCCGGGGTTCTTCTTAAGAAATTAGTGACCGCGTATGTTTTGTCGTTATCCGTACCAAGCGCCCCACCTTTTATTCCTGCGATGGCTTTCATTCTTGGCGACTGCCTGGAAACATCAAATTTCTTCCCGGCAACCTCGTCGGCATATACATCTTTCCCATCAAAACTCCAGTATGTGACTGGTGTTTGCGCATACGCGCATTGAAAAAGCAGGCATAGCAAAAGCGCTATTCTTATCAGTTTCAGGACAAGTGTTTTCATCGCTGCTGTATTTTCATTTACCTCAATCTCTGTATCATTTTTTCCACCAGTGGCTGCCATAGAAACCGTTCCGAGACAATTTTTAAAGACGCCGCCTTCATAGCGCTCAGTTGGTTGGGGGGCATTGCTGAGGCATCCTCTAACGCCTTAACCACTTCGTCTACAGAGGGTTCCCGCATCAATATACCGTTCGCCGAAGAAACCTGTTCATTTACAGCACCAACATCCGATGCTATAATGGCGCATCCCCGCGCCATGGCTTCAAGGATAACCGTAGGCATCCCTTCCGCATAACTCGGCAGCACCAGAAAATCAGACACGTCAAGTACGGACATGATAGCCTCCCCGGAATCCAACATGCCATGGTAATGCACGTCCGGCGATTGTATCTGCTTGTTTGGGGGAACAGGTCCTACAAAATTAAAAATCATCTTACCTGAGCCTACCAATTTTAAGATAGCGCTTGAAAATTCTTCCACTCCTTTGCGGCGTTCATACCTTCCCACAAATGTAAACACCCTTTTCTCCGCAGGCGGAGCCACCGATTCCCTTACCCAACTTTCTTCGATACCTATACCAATTTCCATGATCCGTTCTTCAGGTATTCCAACCTTACGCAAGATGTCTGTGAGCCGACCGCCAAGCGACTGTACAATATCAGCCTTTTTTAAAATACGGCGGACGAAAGGCCTGAACATGGACTGCTCCAGTTTATTTTTTAAGGACGCGGAACACTGGAACATTTCAAGTCCATGGAAATTAAGCACACATAATGGAAGACTATCCCCTATCATTTTGCGGTTAAGTGTATACCACCCTGAAAATCCCTGGATATAAATCGCGTCATAAGCCACTTTGGTGGCCTTCAAATGCAGGTGTACCGCTTTGGAATACCTATAGGAGTCCCACAAATAGTGACCGGGAAAAGATGCGGGTTTTGGATAAGACACCAGGAATGGTGTGATCAACGCCCGTTCCTCTATGCTGAAATAACTGCTGAGGTCGGGTTGAATATCCTGCTGCTTCACAGTATGAAAAAGGTGAACATTTACGCCTGTGGCTGCCAAATAACGGCAGAGGTAGTAGGAGTGCTTTTGCATACCCCCGATTACAAAGGGCCAAATACCATCGGTGAGTAAGGCTACAGTCATCTATAGAAGCGTTTAAAAAAGATTGATTACATTTTTACCCTGGCTTGCGTAAACATTATTGTCAATGCAATTTAAAATCGTTTTTTCACCGGGCAGCGCCAATACGGACGCCATATCTTTCTTATTCACAACGGCCACTTCGCACCATTCGAATTGTGTTTCCAGGTCATGGTGCATATACCTCACCACATCAGGGAACTCAATTCTAAGTCTGTCTGTTTCTATTTTGGGATCATACACCCGCACTTCTTTACCGGCAGCCACAAGATCTTTAAGCAAAAACAGTAAGGGGCTTTCCCTGATGTCATCTGTATTCTCCTTAAAGGCAAGTCCGTAAATGAACACCCGTTGTTTGTTAAATGAAAGCAGTTTTTGTAAAAGCCTTTCCTGGTGTACCTTGTTGCTTTGGAGTACGCCATTAAAAAAAGGCGTTGGCGTATCTGCTACTTTCCCCAGGTGCACGATGGCCCTGGAGTCTTTTGGGAGGCAGGACCCTCCAAATGGCAGTCCTGGCCTGAGGTACCTTGTGGAAATGTTCAGGATAGGATCCATAAGAAACACATCATTGGCTGTTTTCACATTTACGCCAAGCTTTGTGCCTATTGCATATACTTCGTTGGCAAAGGCCACTTTTGTGGCGTGGTAAGCATTGTCTACATACTTGATGAATTCTGCCGTTGGGTAATCCACGAAAATAAGCGGTGTTTTTTCATCGAATCCGAATACGGCTTTAATTTCCTGTTCGGCGCTATGTTCCTCGTCTATACCAGCAACGATCCTGGCACCCTGAAAGAAATCTTTTACCGCGGTTCCCTCGCGCAGGAATTCGGGTAGAAAAGCCACTTTTATATTACTGAATGCATCGCCGGCAACCGTTTTTAATTCGGGAAGAATATGATCTGAAATGGTGCCCGGCGGAATGGTGCTTCTGAAAACAATGGTATATTTTTTATTGAATTGTTTTACGAGCGCCCCTATTTCCCTGGCAGTATTGAGGATATAATTGAGGTTCACTTCTCCGTCCGGCCCGCTGGGTGTTCCCACACAAACCAGGGCCATTTCCGTTTCGGCTACACAGGTGGCGGCGCTTGTTTCAGCGAATATGCGTTTGCCGCTCAGCCCTTCGGCGATCATGTTGTCTACTTCTGGTTCGTACACTGTGCTTTTCCCTTCCCGGATCATGTTTACCTTGTGCGGTTTCACATCGCACCCATACAGGGTATGCCCAATTTTTGAAAGGCAGGCCAGGTTTACCACCCCTACATAGCCTAAACCGAAGACGCTTATTTTCATATTTGTTCCGTATTGTTATTTTTTAACCAGTGCATGGTAAACCGACATTGTTTGTTCGGCTATATTTTCCCAACTAAAAGCCATTGCGTACCCACGTGCGGCCGCCGAGGTGCTACTTCTTTCGGACAGGGTAAGCCCGATATAATTTCTGAGCGCTGCTATACAGGCGGAAAGGTCATGCTGTGTATACAATGTCACGAACCTTGTATGGGCCCTGAACATGTCCGCATTTATAGCAGTAAGCACCAACGGGCACCCCATTACTAATCCCTGAACGAGTGCATTGCTTCCCGCCAGCCCCGTTACCGGAATAAACTGCACATGTGCTTTCATATAGGCCTCTCTTACCTGGTGGTCGCTTACATCACTCAGGTATTGAATATTCGTGTAATGCTTTAGTTTTTCCCTGTATTGTTCAGGCAGGCTCCGGTTGATGAGGAGGAATGTCCATTCCGGACATTTTTCAACCACCTGAAAGTAAAAGTCCCAGTCGCGCAGCCAATTCCCCACGGTAAGTACGGTTGGTTCAGCCGCGACCGGCTGCCATGCGTTTTCAAACTGCTCCACATAAGCGTC
>CAMLPA010000209.1 GCA_946481605.1 uncultured Flavihumibacter sp.
CACCAGCCACCTCCGGTTCACCAGACATTTGAGGCACACAACTTTGTGATCTGCTCCTTCGTTCCCAGGCTTTATGATTACCATCCGGACGCCATCCCTGCACCTTATAACCATAGTAATATCGACAGCGATGAGGTGCTTTATTATGTGGATGGTGATTTTATGAGCAGGAAGCACGTTACCCGAGGGATGATTACTTTGCACCCCGCAGGAATTCCGCATGGTCCCCATCCCGGAGCAGTAGAGAAAAGCATCGGCGCCAAAGAAACGAAAGAACTGGCCGTGATGATCGATACTTTTCACCCGCTTCAACTTACAAAAGCCGCGTTGGATATTGAAAATCAGGGATATGTAATGAGTTGGGCAGAATAGAAAAAAATGGTATATTCCATTAAAATTTGCCATATATGATCAACGTTCACGACTTAAAAGCAGGAGATTATGTAATTGCCAGTTTTGAAGGAAGAGAATGGAGAGGAGAGGTGACAGGTGTACAAAAGGAAGACAAACTGGTACAGGTAAAAACGGATGTGCAGGAATTCTGGTACCCCGCAGAAGATGTACATCCTATTCCGCTGAACCATGAACAATTGCTGGCACTGGGTTTCGAGGCGCAGTTCCAGACTGATGGTTCGGTAAAATACCTGAAAGGTCCGTTCCGCCTCTGGATACCCCAGGCGGGCAGTTTTATGGGAATGGACATCTGGTACCGGGAAGACCGGCGGCACATCAACCGTTCAATTTATGTGCATGAGTTGCAGAACTACTACCTGGCAATGACCAAAGTTGAGTTGCATCCCAATTGATTTTGATGTAGATTTGCGCCCTGAGCAGCGAAAACGCAGGTGTTATCCACAGGCTCTGAAAAAAAATTATTATATTTTTTCAGATTCGGGGTAATAATGCTATCTTTGCGCTCCCAAAATCTGTATGGCGAAACAAGCACTTATAAAGCAAGACGGGATAATATTAGAAGCATTGTCAAACGCAATGTTCAAGGTGAAATTGGAAAATGGCCACGAAATACTGGCCACCATCTCCGGGAAAATGCGGATGCACTATATCAGAATTCTTCCTGGCGATAAGGTGGGTGTGGAAATGAGCCCTTATGATTTGAGCAGGGGAAGGATCATTTTCAGGTATAAGTAAATTTTGGATTTTGAATGTTGGATCGAATGCACCATTCAAAATTGAATAAGAAAAGAGCCGAAGAAGAGTAGGTTAGGTTATGACGATTGGTTCTTGTTTGGGAAATTAATTTTAGATGATGGGTTTCGGGTTTTGATGAAACAGTTCAAAATTCCGGATTCAAAATTCAAAATATAAATAAAATCGCATCATGAAAGTTAGAGCTTCTATCAAGAAAAGAAGTACAGATTGCAAGATCGTGAAGAGAAAAGGCAGGCTGTACGTGATCAACAAAAAGAATCCCCGTTATAAGCAACGCCAGGGATAAGCGCAAGCGCAGTTAACATTTAAAAATCAAAATAGCAACATGGCTCGTATTTCAGGTATCGACTTACCGAAGAACAAAAGGGGCGAGATTGGGCTTACCTATATCTACGGAATAGGCCGTTCTACTGCTCAGTACATTCTGAACAAAGCTGGCATCAGCTTCGACAAGAAAGTAAATGAGTGGAACGATGATGAACAGGCTGCCATCCGTAATATCATCAATGGTGAGTTCAAGGTGGAAGGCCAGCTTCGCAGTGAAGTGCAGATGAACATCAAGCGCTTGCTTGACATCGCATGCTACCGCGGTCTGCGCCACAGAAAAGGCCTCCCTGTTCGTGGTCAGCGTACCAAAACCAACAGCCGTACCCGCAAAGGTAAACGTAAAACCGTTGCAGGTAAGAAGAAGGCTCCTAAGAAGTAATCGCGCTGCGGCGTGATGTGCTGATTCCCGGATCCGTATTCTTCTGCGGGGAGGGATAAGCTGAACTTTATTGTTAAAGAATACCTCGTTTAAAAAAACTATGGCAAAAGCACAAGGTGGCAAAGGCAACGCAGCCAAAGCCTCAACGAAGAAAAGAATTGTAAAGGTGGATGCTTACGGTGATGCACATATCTCCGCCAGCTTCAATAACATCATCATCAGTTTGACCAATAAGAGCGGTCAGGTGATCTCCTGGTCCAGCGCCGGTAAAATGGGTTTCCGCGGATCTAAAAAGAACACGCCTTACGCGGCTCAGATGGCTGCCCAGGACGCTGCTAAAGTAGCGCTGGAAGCAGGCATGAAAAGGTGCGATGTGTTTGTGAAAGGACCCGGTTCAGGTCGTGAAGGCGCTATCCGCGCACTAGCCAACTCCGGTATTGAAGTAACCATGATCAAAGACGTAACCCCGCTGCCACACAACGGCTGCCGTCCTCCCAAAAAGAGAAGGGTTTAATTATATTTTGAATTTTGGATTTTAAATTTTGGATGTTGAACCGTTGGGCAATCCTTCCTTCAGCATCCAAAATTCAGAATTCAAAATTTTCATTTTAGGCACGTGATTTATTTTTTACGATTTTTCACTGATCACGTACCTGATTCATAAAAAAATCGAAAGCATTAAAAATTATGGCACGTTACACTGGTCCTAAGACCAAAATCTCCAGAATCTTTGGTGAGCCCATTCTGGGCAATGGCAAATGGCTGAACAAAAACAGCAATCCTCCCGGTCAGCACGGTGCTGCCCGTAAGAGAAAGAGCCTGGGTGAATACGCCCTTCAGCTCCGTGAAAAGCAAAAAGCCAAATACACTTACGGTGTACTGGAAAAACAATTCCGCAGAACTTTTGAAGAAGCTGCCCGTAGGAAAGGTGTTACAGGTGAAAACCTGATCAAACTGCTCGAAGCACGTCTTGATAATACCGTGTTCCGTCTCGGTATCGCTCCTTCACGCCCTGCTGCACGTCAGTTGGTATCTCACAAACACATTACCGTAAACGGTGACGTGGTAAACGTTCCTTCTTATCAACTGAAGCCAGGAGATATCATCGGACTGAAAGAAAAGTCTGCCGCCAATACCGCTGTAACCAGCGTGATCCGCGGTAAGAACCAGAAATTCAGTTGGATCGACTGGAACGAGACTGAAATGCAGGGAACTTTCGTGGCATACCCCGAAAGAGAGAGTGTTCCTGAGAACATCAAGGAACAACTGATCGTAGAATTGTACTCTAAATAATCCATAACGGATCCCGGAATTCAGTTCCGGGATTTCCGTTTGTGTAAGAAAGTAAAACCGAAATTTTAAATATGGCCATTTTAAATTTCCAGAAACCCGACAAAATCGTTCTTCAAAAAGCAACTGATTTTGAAGCACAATTTGAATTCCGTCCGCTGGAACCCGGATATGGTGTTACCATCGGAAACGCCCTGCGCAGGGTATTGCTGAGTTCTTTGGAGGGTTATGCCATTGTAGGTATCAGGATTGAAGGGGCTGAACATGAGTTTGCCACGATTAAAGGCGTAACTGAAGACGTGACAGAGATCATCCTGAACCTGAAACAGGTTCGCTTCAAGAAAACCATCGAAGGCGAAGTTGCTTCGGAAAAGATCATGCTCACCATCAAAGGAAAATCTGAATTCACCGCTGCCATGATCGGCGAAGGTACCCAGAGCTTCCAGGTGATGAACCCCGAGCTGCTGATATGCACTATGGATCCTTCAGCTAAAATCGATATCGAACTGACCATCGGTAAAGGCCGGGGTTATGTACCTGCTGAAGACAATAAAGTGAAAGACGCTCCATTCGGATATGTTCCCATCGACTCTATCTTCACGCCCATCAAAAACGTGAAGTACGCAATCGAAAATACCCGGGTTGAACAACGTACCGACTTCGAAAAACTGGTGATGGACGTTACCACCGATGGTACCATCCACCCCGAAGAAGCCGTGAAACAAGCTTCCCGCATCCTCATCCAGCACCTGATGATCATCACCGATGAGAACATCACTTTCGATAACAAGGAAGAGAAGAAGGAAGACCTGGTTGACGAGCAAACGCTGCAACTGCGTAAAATCCTGAAAACACCGCTGGAAGACCTGGACCTGAGCGTACGTGCCTTCAACTGCCTGAAAGCAGCGAAGATCAACTCCCTCAGCGAACTGGTACAGTACGAGCAGGAAGACCTGATGAAGTTCCGCAACTTCGGTCAGAAATCCCTCAGCGAAATCGAGCAGGTACTCGGCGAACGCGGTCTGCACTTCGGTATGGACCTCAGCAAGCTGAAACTGGACGACGAATAATTTCTTTTTATAATCAGTACGCTGCAACTCCTTGACACGGTGCGGCGGAATTAAACCAAATGTCATGCGCCACGGCGATAAAATCAACAACCTGGGTCGTAAGAAAGCCCACCGCGAAGCGTTGCTCAGCAACCTTTCTATCGAACTGATCAACCACAAAAAGATCGTTACCACTTTGGCTAAAGCCAAGGCGCTGCGCACTTATGTGGAGCCCCTGATCACCAAGTCCACTAAAAACGCCAGCAAAGAGCAGATCATGCACCAGAGCCGCGTTGTTTTCAGCTACCTGCAAAACAAAGAGGCCGTGAAAGAACTGTTCACTGTGATCGCGCCTAAAGTGGCTGCACGTCCCGGTGGTTACACAAGGATCCTGAAACTCGGTAAAAGGGTAGGTGACAATGCTGAACTCGCAATGATCGAACTGGTTGACTTCAACGAGGTTTATGGTAAAGCAACCGCTAAAGCCGATGAGCCTGCGAAGAAAACACGTCGTAGCAGAACAGCCAAGAAAGCAGAAACTACTGCTCCTGCCGCTGAAGCTACACCGGCTGAAGAAACTGCCGCTCCTGCGGAAGATAAAGCAGCGGAATAAGAACGATGTTCTAATTTTCTTCATAGAGGCAAGACTTTTAAAGGTCTTGCCTTTTTTTCGGCCTTTATTTTTTACTTTTGCAAAATTTTTCTTTACAAATGGCGAATACCTCTTCTTCTCAGGCCATCCTTCTTCTTGAAGATGGCACCGTACACTACGGAAAAGCTTTTGGTAAGATCGGCACCACCGCCGGTGAAATATGCTTCAATACCGGTATGACCGGTTACCAGGAAGTGTTTACCGACCCCAGTTATTACGGGCAGATCCTTATCATGAACTCAGTGCATGTGGGCAACTACGGTGTGAAGGAAGAAGATGTTGAATCAGGCAACGTGAAAATCCGCGGACTGATCGGGCGTAACCTCGAAGAACAGTATTCCCGCCTTCAGGCCAAAGGTTCCCTTCAGGACTACCTGGTGGAGAACAATATCGTGGCCATCGAAGACGTGGATACCCGCTCGCTCGTGGCGCACGTGCGTACCAAAGGCGCGATGAACTGCATCATCTCTTCAGAAATCCTCGACCTGGACCAACTGAAAGCCGAACTGGCCAAAGTGCCCTCCATGGACGGCCTGGAACTGGCTTCACAGGTAAGTACCACCGAAGCGTATGAACTGGGTGATCCCAACGCTGAAATACGCATCGCCGTAATGGATTACGGGGTGAAAAGGAATATCCTCCGCTGCATGACTGACCGCGGCGCTTTCGTGAAAGTTTTCCCGGCCAAAACGCCATTGGAAGAAGTGAACAACTTCAGGCCGGATGGCTACTTTATCTCCAATGGTCCCGGTGATCCGGCGCCAATGGATTACGCCATCACCGCGGTAAAAACATTGATGGATGAAAATAAGCCTATGTTCGGTATCTGTCTTGGCCACCAGTTGCTGGCCCTGGCCAACGGTATCCCCACCTTCAAAATGCACCACGGACACCGCGGCCTTAACCACCCGGTGAAAAACCTGGTAACCGGCAGGTGTGAGATCAGCACGCAGAACCATGGTTTCGGGGTTGATCCTGAAGCAGTGAAAAAAGCGGAACATATTGAAATCACACACCTCAACCTTAACGACCAGTCCATCGAAGGCATCCGCGTAAAAGGAAAGCCAGCCTTCTCGGTGCAATACCACCCGGAAGCCACACCTGGCCCGCACGACAGCCGCTACCTTTTCGATGATTTCATTCAACTCATCAGAGACAGTAAAAAATAGTTCATCAGGAGTTCCGGGCATACCACCCGGAACTTTTATCTTACAGTAAACTCGTCGTATGCGCATCGCCATTATCAACGGTCCCAACCTGAACCTGCTCGGAAAACGTGAACCCGATATCTACGGGGCGCAAACTTT